>NZ_LYSP01000030.1:0-80935 GCF_001728945.1 Pseudomonas sp. ENNP23 | reverse complement strand
AATAAAAAACCCGGCCGAAGCCGGGTTCTCAAGGGCAACTCGCTTTATTGGAAAAGTGCGTCGCTGGAAAGCCCATTCTTTTCAAGGATTTCACGCAGGCGCTTCAGGGCCTCAACCTGAATCTGGCGCACGCGCTCTCGGGTGAGGCCAATCTCCTGGCCCACCTCTTCCAAGGTACAACTCTCATGACCACGCAGGCCGAACCGACGCACCACTACCTCTCTCTGCTTGTCCGTCAGATCGGAAAGCCACTGGTCGATGCTCTGGGACAGATCATCGTCCTGCAGAAGCTCGCAGGGATCGGTGGGGCGGTCGTCGGTCAGTGTGTCCAGGAGGGTCTTGTCGGAGTCCGGGCCCAGAGACACGTCAACCGAGGTCACCCGCTCGTTCAGGCCGAGCATGCGCTTGACCTCTTCGACAGGCTTCTCCAGCAGATTGGCAATCTCTTCGGCCGATGGCTCATGGTCGAGTTTCTGTGTGAGCTCACGAGCCGCACGCAAATAGACGTTCAGTTCCTTGACCACGTGAATCGGCAGCCGGATGGTCCGGGTCTGGTTCATGATCGCGCGTTCAATGGTCTGACGTATCCACCAGGTGGCGTAAGTGGAAAAGCGGAAGCCACGCTCGGGATCAAACTTCTCAACCGCCCTGATCAAGCCGAGGTTACCCTCTTCGATCAGGTCCAGCAGCGAAAGACCACGATTGACGTAGCGTCGCGCGATCTTGACCACAAGCCGGAGGTTGCTTTCGATCATGCGCTTGCGTCCGGCGGGGTCGCCCCGCTGAGCCAATCGCGCAAAGTGGACTTCTTCTTCTGGAGTAAGGAGAGGGGAAAAGCCGATTTCGTTGAGGTAAAGCTGGGTCGCGTCCAATGCGCGGGTGTAGTCGATGTACTTGTGTTGCTTGGGTGAGTTCGACTGCCTGGAACGCGTGCCAGACGGAGTTGCCTCGGGCTCCTCGATCAGCACGTCATCCACGACGCCCGGCTCAAGAATGAGCAGATCGTCATCGACATCAAACTCCGGCGCTTCTTTGTTGAGTGCCATTGTTGTTGTCCCTTGCTGAGTTCGACAACAAGCTCTGGCGGTACCATTTCCCTGGCTACGCCTGAGCCCGTCCAACCTACGAGGACGACGGGCTGAACAAACGATCAGCGAGGCGGCAGATATTGCAGCGGATCTACAGGTTTGCCCTGGCGGCGAATCTCAAAGTGCAGCTTCACCCGGTCGGTACCTGTGGAGCCCATTTCTGCAATGGTCTGGCCAACCTTGACCTGCTGTCCCTCCCGAACCAGCAACCTGCGGTTGTGACCATAGGCGCTCACGTAGGTATCGCTGTGCTTGATGATCACCAGTTCACCGTAGCCCCGTAATCCACTTCCGGCATACACAACGGAACCATCAGACGCAGCCAGGACAGGCTGGCCTAATTCCCCGCCTATATCAATGCCTTTATTCAAACTCCCGTTTGAGGAGAATCGGGCAATCAAGGGACCACCAGCCGGCCAGGCCCAACCTGCGTTGGAACGCCCGCGTGGCGGGGCCGGAGGGGGCTGGGAAACGCTTGGCGCAGGCTGCGGTTTAGTGGTGGACTGCGGAGCCTTGGTGGTAGAGGGGGGCGTGGCTGGCCGAGTCGACGTCGTAGGAGCCGTTGCCACGGTGCGGGTAGGGGTTGAGCCGGTCTGGCCATCGAAACGGATGACCTGGCCCGGACGGATTACGTAGGGGGCCGGGATGCTGTTGCGCGCCGCCAGCGCCTTCCAGTCCCAACCGAAACGGAATGCAATGGAGTACAGGGTGTCGCCCCGCTGGACACGGTACTGCCCGGTGGTGATCGGCTGTCGTTGCGCACCGGTGGCCGACGGGTGGTTACGATCCACGACCTGGACACCGCCCTTGGGCGAACTGGCGCACCCCGCCACCAGCCAGACGATGACGGCCATCGCTGCCAGTGCGCGCATGCTTCCAGTGCTAATCCCTTGCCGAATGGCCAGGCTCATTCCCGTCCCCTTTCCCTACGTCCCAAGGTCATGCCAATTGTTACCGATTATATCTGAGGGGCACGTTATCCAATGCGCACCGCAACGTACGGAGGTGCACCTGACCACCAGTTATTCATAGAGCTGACCGGCTCTCCGCAGTCCTCGCTGACCCCATCAGGCCAACGGGCCGCTCAGCAAGGGTACAAACCGTACCGCGTCAAGGACATGCCGGGAGAAACCGTTTTCCTCACGGACGATCAGCATCAATTGCTGAACGTCCCCTGCCCCCACCGGAATCACGAGTCGCCCCCCCGGTGCCAACTGGTCCAGCAGCGCTTGCGGTACCTCGGCGGCGGCAGCCGTGACGATGATGCCGTTATAAGGTGCCAATGCGGGCCAGCCTTCCCAACCATCGCCCCAGCGGAAGACCACGTTGCGCAGGTTCAGCTCGGCCAGACGCTCCTTCGCACGATCCTGCAGTGCCTGGATCCGCTCGACGGAAAACACCCGCTCTACCACCTGAGCCAGGATCGCGGTCTGATAGCCGGAGCCGGTGCCGATCTCGAGCACCTTGTCCAATGGCCCTGCCGCCAGCAGCAGCTCGCTCATGCGCGCCACCATATAGGGCTGCGAGATCGTCTGGTTGTGGCCGATGGGAAGCGCCGTGTCTTCATAGGCACGATGGGCCAAGGCCTCATCGACGAACAAATGGCGCGGAGTCCGACGAATGGTTTCCAGTACGTGGGCGTTGGACAGTCCTTCCTCGTAGAGACGCTGGATCAGGCGCTCGCGGGTGCGCTGCGAGGTCATGCCAATGCCCCGACGCAAGAGATCATCCTGCTCACGGGCCATCAGGACAGGCCTCCCAACCAGCTTTCCAATGGGTCGAACGCCTGAGTGAAGGTGCGATCGAGCTGGAGCGGCGTGATGGATACGTAACCCTGCATTACGGCGTGGAAATCAGTCCCGGGCCCACCATCCTCCGCGTCCCCAGCGACAGAAATCCAGTAGCCCTCTTTCCCCCTCGGGTTCACCACCTTCACCGGCGCTGCAGCACGAGCGCGGTGGCCGAGGCGAGTGAGCTGGATGCCACGGATATGGTCCAGTGGGAGGTTGGGGATATTCACGTTGAGCACGGTGCGGGGCGGCAGGTCGAGCTGCTCGTGCGCCTCGACCAGCAGGCGCGCGAAATGCGCCGCTGTGGGCAGGTTGTCCGGCTGCCGGGAGAGCAACGAAAAGGCAAAGGCCGGGCGATCGAGGAAGCGCCCTTCCAAGGCAGCAGCCACCGTCCCGGAATAAAGGACGTCGTCCCCCAGGTTGGCGCCCAGATTGATGCCGGAGACCACCATGGCTGGGGCCTTCTCCAGCAAACCGTTCAAACCGAGGTGCACGCAGTCGGTCGGGGTGCCGTTGATGCTGATGTAACCGTTGGCCAGGACCTGCGGATGCAGGGGGCGGTCCAGCGTCAGTGCACTGCTGGCGCCGCTCCGGTCCTGGTCGGGCGCGATGACCACACACTCGGCATAACCCTCGAGCGCAGCATGGAGGGCGGCGATACCGGGTGCGTTCACCCCGTCGTCGTTGGAAATCAGAATACGCATGGATTGTCCGTGTGCCCCACCGGCACCAGATCGACAAGCTCGCGCACCACTGCGGTAGCGAAGCATCCGGCCGGCAGGACGAATTCCAGTTGCAGAACGTCAGGCCCGGGATAATGCCACGTAAGTCCCCCGATGGGGAGGCGCAGGATGCGCCGTTCGTGCGCCATGCCCGCCTCGACGAGCCAGTCACGCAGCGCCGGCTCGGCCAACGCCACGGATTGCTCCAATGCCTGCGTCAAAGCGCCGGCCGGCGAGTCACCCTGTCCCCACAGTGGGCCGGTGGGATGCAGGTCGAGAATCGCCAACCTGGGATCGGCGCACTCGGTCTCTCCTGCCGGGAAGAAACTCCGGCTGTCGGTAAAGGCCAGGAGATCGCCGACCTGCGCCTGGTTCCAGTTGCCATTGGCCACACGCGCAGCCAGTACCCGGTTGAACAGGTAACTGCGACCTGCCGAGAGCAAACGAGAGCGCAGGTTGCGCTGCTCGGGCAGTACCCGCTGCCCGGCGAAGTGCCTTGCCTGCAGCAGGTTGCCGCCTTCGTGGCCAAAGCGCTGCAGACCGAAGTAGTTGGGCACGCCGACGGCAGCCAGCGTCTTCAGCCGAGCCTCCAGGGCTGCCGGGTCGGCCCGCAAGGCCGTCAGCCTCAGGGTGAAGCCGTTGGCCGAGTGGGCGCCCCGCTGCAGCTTTCGCTTGTGGCGGACCTGGCGCAGGATGCGCAGGGTCTCGCCTTCTGCCGAAGCAAGGTCCGGATCGGCCTTGCCCGGCAGGTGCAGGCTGAACCACTGGCGGGTCAGCGCCTGGCGATCCTTCAGGCCGGCGTAGCTGATGGCCCGCTGGGGAACGCCAGCAGCCCGTGCAATGCGCCGCGCGGCCTCTTCGGTATTGAGGCCACGCTTTTCCACCCACAACCACAGGTGTTCGCCTTCACCGGCCAGGGGAATATCCAGCACCTCGTCCACCTGGAAGTCCTCGGCCACCGCCTTGAGGACGGCCTGGCCGAGCGCTTCGCCATGGGCCCGCGGTCCCAGCAGTTCGAGTTCGGTCATAGCGGCAGTAGCAGGGCAACAGCGTGGACGGCGATGCCCTCCTCGCGCCCGGTGAAGCCGAGCCTCTCGGTGGTGGTCGCCTTGACGTTGACCTGGTCGATGCCGACTTCGAGGTCAGTCGCAATGACCGCGCGCATCGCTTCGATGTGCGGCGCCATCTTCGGTGCCTGGGCCACGATGGTGGCGTCGACGTTGCCCACCTTCCAGCCCTTGCCCTTCACCTGGGCCAGGACATGGCGAAGCAGCACGCGACTGTCCGCCCCCTTGAACTGCGGGTCGGTGTCCGGGAAGTGCTTGCCGATATCGCCGAGCGCCGCTGCACCAAGCAGGGCGTCGGACAGTGCGTGCAACACCACGTCGCCGTCGGAATGGGCCACCAGGCCGAACCTGTGGGGGATGCGTACCCCGCCGAGGGTAATGTGATCACCGTCACCGAAGCGGTGTACGTCGTAACCGTGTCCAATGCGCATGAGAGGAGTGCCCCGAAAGAACAGGGGCGGGATTCTACCCGAAAGCGGAGCGACCGATGGCCGCCCCGCCTGGGTAACGCGTCAGCCCCGCAGGGCTGCGGCGTGATGGTGCAGGTGATCGTCGATGAAGCTGGCGATGAAGTAGTAACTGTGGTCATAGCCCGGCTGCAGCCGCAGGTTCAGCGGATGACCAGCGGCGCGGGCGGCAGCCTGCAGCGCGTCCGGCTTGAGCTGGCCCTCCAGGAAATCATCGCGGTCACCCTGGTCCACCAGGATCGGCAGGCGTTCCCGGGCTTCGGCCAGCAGTGCACAGGCATCCCACTCGCGCCAGCGCGAACGGTCATCACCCAGGTAATGGGAGAACGCCTTCTCGCCCCAGGGGCAAGCCATTGGGTTGCTGATCGGCGCAAAGGCCGAAACCGACTGGTAGCGCCCGGGGTTCTTCAGGGCGCAGACCAGCGCGCCGTGCCCGCCCATGGAGTGCCCCGCGATGCCGCGGCGGTCCGAAACCGGGAAGTTGGCCTCCACCAGGGTTGGCAGCTCCTGCACCACGTAGTCGTACATGCGGTAGTGGCGGGCCCAGGGTTCCTGGGTCGCGTTGACGTAGAAGCCGGCACCCAGGCCGAAATCCCAGGCCTTGTCCGGGTCATCGGGTACGCCTTCGCCTCGGGGGCTGGTATCGGGCGCGACGATGATCAGCCCAAGCTCAGCCGCCAGGCGCTGGGCGCCGGCCTTCTGCATGAAGTTCTCGTCGGTGCAGGTCAGCCCGCTCAGCCAGTAGAGCACGGGCAGCTTCTCGCCCTGCTCCGCCTGGGGCGGCAGGTACACCGCGAACACCATGTCGCAGTTCAGGCAGGTCGAGCGATGGCGGTAGCGCTTGTGCCAGCCACCGAAGCTCTTGTTGCTGGAAACGATCTCGAGGGTCATGGGGGCCTCCGGGTCGTCCTCAGGGCAACGCACAGGCGACAGGCAATCTCTGCCGCCCTGCGCCAGCCGAAAGGGCGATCAGTAGTGGATGACGGTGCGGATGCTCTTGCCTTCATGCATCAGGTCGAAGGCCTCGTTGATGCGATCCAGCCCCATGGTGTGGGTGATGAAGGTGTCCAACGGGATCTCGCCCGACTGGGATTTCTCCACGTAGGTCGGCAGCTCGGTGCGGCCTTTCACCCCACCGAAGGCCGAGCCACGCCACACGCGACCGGTGACCAGCTGGAACGGACGGGTCTTGATCTCGGCACCGGCCGGGGCCACGCCGATGATGACCGACTCACCCCAGCCCTTGTGGCAGCACTCCAACGCCGCACGCATCAGGTCGACGTTGCCGACGCACTCGAAGCTGTAGTCCACGCCGCCGTCGGTCATCTCGACGATCACATCCTGGATCGGCTTGGCGTGGTCCTTCGGGTTGACGAAGTCGGTCGCACCCAGCTCGCGGGCCACGTCGAACTTGGAGGGGTTGATATCGATGGCGATGATGCGCGAAGCCTTGGCCATCTTGGCGCCGATGATGGCGGCCAGGCCGATGCCGCCAAGGCCGAAGATGGCGACGGTGGCGCCCTCCTCCACCTTCGCGGTGTTGAGCACAGCGCCGATGCCGGTGGTCACGCCACACCCCAGCAGGCAGACCTTCTCCAGCGGGGCTTCCTTGGGAATCTTCGCCAGGGAGATTTCCGGCAGCACGGTGTACTCGGAGAAGGTCGAGCAGCCCATGTAGTGGTAGATCGGCTGGCCGTTGTAGCTGAAGCGGCTGGTGCCGTCGGGCATCAGGCCCTTGCCCTGGGTCGCGCGAACCTTCTGGCACAGGTTGGTCTTGCCGGACTTGCAGAACTTGCACTCGCGGCATTCGGCCGTGTAGAGCGGGATCACGTGGTCGCCCACTGCCAGGGAGGTGACGCCTTCGCCCACCGCCTCGACGATGCCGCCGCCCTCATGGCCGAGGATGCACGGGAACACCCCCTCGGAATCCGCGCCCGACAGGGTGTAGGCGTCGGTATGGCAGACACCGGTGGCGACGATGCGCACCAGGACTTCACCCGCCTTGGGCGGCGCGACATCGACTTCGACGATCTGCAGGGGTTTGCCAGCCTCGAAAGCAACTGCGGCGCGGGACTTGATCATGGCGCTTCTCCAGCGATGTGAACGGTGGCGGGAGTGTAGATGACCTCGATTTGGTAAATAATCCGCCGCAAAGCAAAACTTTATTGCCATACAGGGATAATCAAATGAATCGCTGGGAAGGCCTGGACGAATTCATCGCCGTCGCGGAAACCGGCCAGTTCACCGCCGCGGCCCAGCGCATCGGCCTCTCTTCATCCCAGGTGAGCCGCCAGATCGCCCGCCTGGAAGAACGCCTGCAAACCCGCCTGTTCTACCGCAGCACCCGCAAGGTGGCGCTGACCGAGGCCGGGCAGACCTTCCTGCAGCACTGCCAGCGCCTGGTGGATGCGCGGGACGAGGCCATGCGCGCCATCAGCGACCTGACCGGCGAACCCAAGGGCCTGCTGCGCATGACTTGCGCAGTGGCCTACGGCGAGCGCTTCATCGTGCCGTTGGTGAACGCCTTCATGGCACGCCACCCGCAGCTGCGGGTCGACATCGAGCTGAGCAACCGCCCGCTGGACCTGGTACACGAAGGGCTGGACCTGGCCATCCGCCTCGGCCGCCTACAGGACTCGCGGCTCGTGGCGACGCGCCTTGCGCCCCGCGTCATGTACCTGTGCGCCGCCCCGAGCTACCTGGAACGTTACGGCCGGCCCCACAGCCTCTCCGAGCTGGCCCGGCACAACTGCCTGGTGGGCAGCTCGGATCAGTGGACCTTCCAACAAGACGGCAAGGAACAGAGCCTGAGGGTGCAGGGCAACTGGCGCTGCAACAGCGGCCAGGCCGTGCTGGATGCCGCGCTGCGTGGCTTCGGCCTGTGCCAGCTCCCCGACTACTACGTGCTGGACCACCTGAAGAGCGGCGAACTGGTGTCCCTGCTGGAGCAGCATCGCCCGCCGAATACCGCCGTATGGGCGCTGTATCCCCAGCAGCGCCACCTGTCGCCCAAAGTCCGCCAACTGGTGGATGCACTCAGGGACGGCCTGGCGTCGACCCACCCGGCGGCGTAGGCGTAGAGGCCCGCCCATGGCGATGCAGGAAGCCATGGACATGCCCCGGGATGCGCGAGCCCCCAGGCACCCCCCAGATACTTGAACACCTTGCCGGCAAGAAAGGCGGCGAACGCCCCCGGGTAGGCCAGCCGCATCCATCAGTGCCGCGGCGCAATGGGCACGGCGAGAACAACAACGGAAGTGGTGGAAGAGAGCCGCCATCAGGTTGTCGCTGAAGGCCAGGCCAAGGCACACCCAGAGCAGTCGCCAGCCGTCACCGGCCCAGGTGCAAGTAGCCTTCCGGGCTGTTCAGCCGGTGTCCCAGACACTTCATGGCAGGGCTCATCGGTCGAACAGGCCAAGCTGCAGGCGCTGCAGGTCCTCGGGGGTGGTGACCTTGATGTTGTCGGCGCGCCCTTCCACCAGGCGGGGCGCGGCGCCGGCCCACTCCATCGCCGACGACTCGTCGGTGATCGCCACGCCGGCGACCAGTGCATCGGCCAGGGCCCGGTGCAGCGCACCGAAGCGGAACATCTGCGGGGTGTAGGCCTGCCAGACCTGGCTGCGGTCGATGGTGTCAGCGACTCGCCCATCAGGGCCGATCCGCTTGAGGGTGTCCCGGGCGGGGACCGCCAGCAGGCCGCCCACCGGATCGTCGGCCAGCTCCGCCAGCAGGCGATCCAGGTCGAAACGGGACAGATTGGGTCGGGCCGCATCGTGCACCAGCACCCAGTCGCGCGTTTGCGCGCCGAGTTCGGCCAGACGCAGTAGAGCATTGAGCACCGAGTCCGCACGCTCCCGGCCACCCTCGGCGCGCTCGATGCGCGGGTCACGGGATGCGGCAAGGCTCGGCCAGTACGGGTCATCTGGACTCAGGCTGACCACCAGGCGCCTGAGCCGAGGGTGGTCGAGAAAGGCTGCGAGGGTATGTTCGAGCAAGGTGCGCCCAGCCAGCTCCAGATACTGCTTGGGCCGATCGGCACGCATGCGGGCCCCCACGCCGGCGGCGGGGATCACAGCCCAGAATTCGGGGAGTTCGGGTGAGGTCATTCGGTGATCTGGTAGAGGGTCTCGCCCTCTTTGACCATGCCCAGCTCGTGGCGGGCACGCTCCTCGACGGTTTCCGTACCCTTCTTGAGCTCCGACACTTCGGCCTCGAGGATGCGATTGCGCTCGAGCAGGCGCTCATTCTCGCCCTTCTGCTCGGCGATCTGCTTTTCCAGTTCGGCGACCTGGGCGAGGCTGCCATCACCCACCCAAAGGCGATACTGCAACCCGGACAAGGCCAGGATCAGCACGACGAACAACCAGTAGGGGGATTTGGCCATCGAAAGAGGAGTATCCATACGAAAAGGGCAGCTTTCGCTGCCCTTTTTATCATCCCCGGCTTAGCCGCGGAACTCGGCACGACCACGGTAAGGGGCCTTTCCGCCCAGTTGCTCTTCGATACGCAGCAGCTGGTTGTACTTGGACACGCGGTCGGAGCGACACAGGGAGCCGGTCTTGATCTGGCCGGCAGCGGTGCCTACGGCCAGGTCGGCGATGGTGCTGTCCTCGGTTTCACCGGAACGGTGGGAGATCACCGCGGTGTAGCCGGCAGCCTTGGCCATCTGGATCGCTTCCAGGGTCTCGGTCAGGGAACCGATCTGGTTGAACTTGATCAGGATCGAGTTGGCGATGCTCTTGTCGATGCCTTCCTTGAGGATCTTGGTGTTGGTCACGAACAGGTCGTCACCCACCAGTTGCACCTTCTCGCCGATCTTCTCGGTCAGGGACTTCCAACCGGCCCAGTCGGACTCGTCCATGCCGTCTTCGATGGAGATGATCGGGTAGCGCTGGGTCAGGCCGGCCAGGTAGTCGGCGAAACCATTGGCATCGAACACCTTGCCTTCGCCGGCCAGGTCGTACTTGCCGTCCTTGAAGAACTCGCTGGAAGCGCAGTCCAGGGCCAGGGTCACGTCGGTGCCCAGCGTGTAGCCGGCATTGGCGACGGCTTCGGCGATGGCGCCCAGGGCGTCTTCGTTGGAGGCCAGGTTCGGAGCGAAACCGCCCTCGTCACCCACTGCGGTGTTCAGGCCACGGGCCTTCAGCACAGCTTTCAGGTGGTGGAAGATCTCGGCACCCATGCGCAGGGCGTCGGCGAAGTTCTTGGCGCCAACCGGCTGGACCATGAACTCCTGGATGTCGACGTTGTTATCGGCGTGCTCACCGCCGTTGATGATGTTCATCATCGGGACGGGCATGGAGTACTGACCCGGAGTGCCGTTCAGGTCGGCAATATGGGCATACAGCGGGACGCCCTTGGCCTGGGCAGCCGCCTTGGCAGCCGCCAGGGACACGGCGAGGATGGCGTTGGCGCCCAGCTTGGCCTTGTTCTCGGTACCGTCGAGCTCGATCATCGCGCGATCCAGGGCTTTCTGGTCGGTCGCGTCCTTGCCCAGCAGCAGGTCACGGATCGGGCCGTTGATGTTGGCCACGGCATTCAGCACACCCTTGCCCAGGTAACGGCTCTTGTCGCCATCACGCAGTTCCAGCGCCTCGCGGGAACCGGTGGATGCACCGGACGGCGCGCAGGCGCTGCCGATGAAACCGTTCTCGAGGATCACGTCGGCTTCCACGGTGGGGTTGCCACGGGAATCCAGAACCTCGCGGCCCTTGATGTCGACGATCTTTGCCATTGTTGTTAGCACTCCAAAATTGACGATTACGCTGCTGCGAAATTAGAGGGGCGGGCCGTCCGGATGTTCATTCGGCAGCTCCGGCGAAAAAACATGACCACATGGTCAGCTTGCGCCCGCCCGGCACTTTACCGGAGAACTGCCGGCTCAGGCAGTCTCGATCGGCGGGAAAGCCTTGACCAGGTCATCCAGGTGCTTGAGCTGGTCGAGGAACGGCTCCAGCTTGTCCAGGCGCAGGGCACACGGGCCATCGCACTTGGCGTTGTCCGGGTCCGGATGGGCCTCGAGGAACAGGCCGGCCAGCCCCTGGCTCATGCCAGCCTTGGCCAGGTCGGTGACCTGGGCACGACGACCGCCTGCGGAGTCCGCGCGGCCACCTGGCATCTGCAGGGCGTGGGTGACGTCGAAGAACACCGGGTAGCCGAACTGCTTCATGATGCCGAAGCCGAGCATGTCGACCACCAGGTTGTTGTAGCCGAAGGACGAGCCGCGCTCGCAGAGGATCAGGCGATCATTACCGGCCTCTTCGCACTTGGTCAGGATGTGCTTCATCTCCTGGGGTGCAAGGAACTGGGCCTTCTTGATGTTGATGACCGCGTCGGTCTTCGCCATCGCCACCACCAGGTCGGTCTGGCGGGAGAGGAAGGCCGGCAGTTGGATGATGTCGCAGACCTCGGCCACAGGAGCGGCCTGGTGCGGTTCGTGCACGTCGGTGATGACCGGCACGCCAAAAGTCTTCTTCACCTCTTCGAAGATTTTCATCCCCTCTTCCAGGCCGGGGCCACGGAAGGAGTTGATGGAAGAGCGGTTGGCCTTGTCGAAGCTGGCCTTGAACACGTAGGGGATGCCGAGCTTCTCGGTGACCCGCACGTACGCTTCACAGACCTTAAGCGCCAGGTCACGGGACTCCAGCACGTTCATGCCACCGAAGAGCACGAAGGGCTTGTCGTTGGCGATCTCGATGTCGCCGACGCGAACGATCTTCTGTTGCATGCTCACGCCTTCTTCGCTTTCTGGGCCAAGGCGGCCTTGACGAAGCCGCTGAACAGCGGGTGGCCGTCACGCGGGGTGGAGGTGAACTCCGGGTGGAACTGGCAGGCGACGAACCACGGATGATCCGGTGCTTCCACCACTTCGACCAGAGCGCCGTCGCCGGAGCGACCGGTGATCTTGAGGCCGGCTTCCTTCAATTGCGGCAGCAGGTTGTTGTTCACTTCGTAGCGGTGGCGGTGGCGCTCGACGATCTCGTCCTTGCCGTAGCAGGCGTGCACTTGCGAGCCGGCCTCCAACTGGCAGGCCTGGGCGCCGAGGCGCATGGTGCCCCCCAGGTCCGAGGCTTCGGTGCGGATCTCGGTGGCGCCGGTGGCGTCCTGCCACTCGGTGATCAGGCCGACCACCGGATGGCCGCTGGCCTTGTCGAACTCGGTGGAGTTGGCGTCGGTCCAGCCCAGTACGTTACGGGCGAACTCGATCACGGCCACCTGCATGCCAAGGCAGATACCCAGGTAGGGGATCTTGTTCTCGCGGGCGTACTTGACGGTACTGATCTTGCCCTCCACGCCGCGCAGGCCGAAACCGCCGGGAACCAGGATGGCATCGACGCCTTCCAGCAGGCTGGTGCCCTGGTTCTCGATGTCTTCGGAGTCGATGTAGCGCAGGTTCACCTTGGTGCGGTTCTCGATGCCGGCGTGGCTCATCGCCTCGATCAGCGACTTGTAGGCATCCAGCAGCTCCATGTACTTGCCGACCATGGCGATGGTGGCGTCCTTCTCGGGGTTCAGCTTGGCGTCAACCACGCGATCCCACTCGGAAAGGTCGGCACCGCCGCACTGCAGGCCGAAGCGCTCGACGACGAAGTCGTCCAGGCCCTGGGCGTGGAGCACGGAAGGAATGCGGTAGATGGTGTCGACGTCCTGCAGGGCGATGACCGCACGCTCCTCCACGTTGGTGAACAGCGCGATCTTGCGACGGGAGGACAGGTCGACCTCGTGGTCGGAACGGCAGATCAGCACGTCGGGCTGCAGGCCGATGGAGCGCAGCTCCTTCACCGAGTGCTGGGTCGGCTTGGTCTTGGTCTCGCCGGCGGTGGCGATGTAGGGCACCAGGGTCAGGTGCATCAGCATCGCGCGCTTGGCGCCGACCTCCACCCGCAGTTGGCGGATGGCTTCGAGGAAGGGCTGGGACTCGATGTCACCCACGGTGCCGCCGATCTCCACCAGGGCCACGTCGGCATCGCCGGCGCCCTTGATGATGCGACGCTTGATCTCGTCGGTGATGTGCGGGATCACCTGGATGGTGGCACCCAGGTAGTCACCACGGCGCTCCTTGCGCAGCACGTCGGCGTAGACGCGGCCGGTGGTGAAGTTGTTGTTCTGGGTCATGGTGGTGCGCACGAAGCGCTCGTAGTGGCCCAGGTCGAGGTCGGTCTCGGCGCCATCCTCGGTGACGAACACTTCGCCGTGCTGGAACGGGCTCATGGTGCCCGGGTCCACGTTGATGTACGGGTCCAGCTTGAGCATGGTGACCTTCAGGCCCCGCGCTTCCAGAATGGCGGCCAAGGATGCCGAGGCGATGCCTTTCCCCAATGAAGAAACAACACCACCCGTGACGAAGATGTAGCGCGTCATGAATAACCCTAGAAGTCAGCGTTTAGGCGGAAGGCCGCCGGAGAGAGCGAATCGGGCCAGGGCCCGGAATCTGGAACAGTGCCGAAACGGCAAGCACCTGCCAGTTCCGAGGGAATCGGCAGGTGCTCTGTAAGACGGGAGCGTAGTCTACCGGAAAGACCCTTTCAGCTCAAACCTCGGTCATTCGTCGGGGGTGTCCAACACAGGGTCCAGCCCCTCTCTCGAGGCCCCTCCAGCCCCTGCAGATTGGCTACCGCAAGCAGTTCGTCGCCTCGGTAGAGCAAGGGCAGGCGACCCCGGGCAAAAGCCGGGAAACCCCGCTCGTTGAGCAAGCGCTTGAGGTCACGGCGCCCCCGTCCGTCGATCTGCATCGACTCCCCACCTTGGCGATAGCGCACCTGCAAGGGACCTTCCGGTTCCCGCCCTTCGATCCACACCACACCATTGCCGTCCAGGGCCAGGGGATGCTCGGGATTAGGCCAGGGCTGAGCCGTCGGCACGGTATCCAGCCAGGCGTTGCCGAGCCACCAGAGCCGGCCACCCGCGCGGCGCAGCTCGCCACTGGCCAGGCGCCAGACCGGTTCGGCATCCGGCGCGGCATCACGCAGGGCCACCCAGCCCGCCCAGTGATCGCTGTCGGGCATGGCCGTGAAGGGGGCGAGCCAATGACGCAGGGCATTGCGCTGCCGTGGTTCGGACAACGCCAGCAGCGGATCAACGGAGAGGGACGGCAAACCCAGCCAGGGGAATGCCTCGGCGTCTTGCGCGGCAGCCAGGTCGATGGCTGCCAACTCCCCCAGCAGCGCCTCACCCTCGGCCAGGTGCGCAGCACTGCGAGCCATGCCGCCGAGCGCGCGCGGCCAGCGTGACACCAGGGCAGGCAGGACGATCTGTCGCAGGTAGTTGCGGTCCAGCCGGGTGTCCTGGTTCGACGGGTCCTCGACCCAGTCCAGCCCTTGCTCCCGCGCATAGGCCTCCAGGTCCTGACGGGCCACGCCCAGCAACGGCCGCAGCAAATGACCGTCGCCGAGCGCGCGGCTAACCGGCATCCCCGCCAGGCCCCGCACGCCAGCACCGCGCATCAACCGGAAGAGCAGCGTCTCCGCCTGGTCGTCACGGTGCTGGGCCAGCATCAGCACCTGCCCCCCATCCACAGCCCGCTCGAAGGCGCCATAGCGCGCCCGACGAGCCGCATTCTCCAGGCTGGCGCTCTCCTCCACGGCCACCGAGGCGTGCATCAAGGGCACGCCGAGCCGGTCACACACGGCCTGACAATGGGCCGGCCACGCATCGGCAGCCGACTGCAAGCCGTGATGGACATGAAGTGCGCTGAGCGGCGGCACGTCACCCTGGCGGGAGAGCACAACCAGCAGATGCAGCAGGACGGTGGAGTCGAGTCCACCGGAGAAGGCGACCGTCCACCCCGGCGCGGAACGCCAGGGCAGGGTGCGGGACAGCAGGAGGGAATGGAGCGAGCGTGCCAGTAGCGAGCCCTCATCAGCCCGCCCCGGCGCGTGGCCCTCAGGCCACGCCATAACTCATCAGACGCTCGTAGCGACGGGCCAGCAGGTCGTCCACCGACAGCTTCTGCAGGGTCTTGAGCTGGCCGAGCAGCTCCTCGCGGATCGACTGGGCCGCAATGGCCGGCTCGCGGTGGGCGCCGCCCAGCGGCTCGGGGATAACCTTGTCGACGATCCCCAGGCCCTTCAGGCGCTCGGCGGTGATGCCCATGGCCTCGGCCGCGTCGGGCGCCTTCTCGGCGGTTTTCCACAGAATGGAGGCACAGCCTTCCGGCGAGATCACCGAGTAGGTGGAGTACTGCAGCATGTTCAGGCGATCGCAGACACCGATGGCCAGCGCGCCGCCGGAACCACCTTCACCGATCACAGTGGCGATGATCGGGGTCTTCAGGCGCGCCATGACCCGCAGGTTCCAGGCGATGGCCTCGCTCTGGCCGCGCTCTTCGGCATCGATGCCCGGGTAGGCGCCGGGGGTGTCGATGAAGGTCAGGATCGGCATCTTGAAGCGCTCGGCCATCTCCATCAGACGGCAGGCCTTGCGGTAGCCCTCGGGACGGGGCATGCCGAAGTTGCGACGGACCTTCTCGCGCACTTCACGGCCTTTCTGGTGACCGATCACCATCACCGGCTGGTCGTCCAGACGGGCTACGCCGCCGACGATGGCCGCGTCGTCGGAGAAGTGGCGGTCGCCGTGCAACTCGTCGAACTCGGTGAAGATGTGGCTGATGTAGTCCAGGGTGTAGGGCCGGCGCGGATGGCGGGCCAACTGGGCGATCTGCCAGCTGGTCAGGTTGCCGAAGATGCTTTCGGTCAGGGCGCTGCTTTTTTCCTGAAGGCGGGCAATCTCGTCGCTGATGTTCAACGAATTGTCGTTGCCGACCAGGCGCAGCTCCTCGATCTTGGCTTGCAGGTCAGCGATCGGCTGTTCGAAATCCAGAAAATTCGGGTTCATAGGCTTCCGTCGTGCGCGTGGGGCCAGGCGGCTGGGTCCATTTGGCGCCCTACCTTAAAGGAAGGGCGCATGTGGGTCGAGAGAACGCGGCGCGTCAGCCGCGTCTCACCGGTAGTGCAGGAAGACGTTGTCGCGCCCGAACTGGTCACGCAATGCCTGAATCAACGTATCGGCCGGATCGATGCACCACTGTTCGCCGAACTGCAGCAGGGCACGAGCACTGGGACCTGCGTAGTCGATGGTGATCGGGCAGGAGCCCCGGTGGCGCCCGCACAGGTCGGCGAGCCAGCGCAGGCGGTCGCCTTGCAGGGCGCTGTGGTCCACCTTCATCCTCAGGCTCTCGGCCAGCCCGGTACGCGCCTCCTCCAGGCTCATGACGCGCTTGGCGCGCAGGCGCAGGCCACCGGAGAAGTCATCGTGGCTCACCTCCCCTTCCACCACCACCAGCGCATCGGTCTGCAGCAGGGTGTGGGCGGAGGCGAAGGCATCGGCGAACAGCGAGGCCTCGATGCGCCCGGAGCGGTCGTCGAGGGTGATGAAGCCCATCTTGTCGCCCTTCTTGTTCTTCATCACCCGCAGGTTGACGATCAGGCCGGCGATGGTCTGTGTATCCCGCGCGGGCTTGAGCTCGACGATGCGCTGGCGGGCGAAGCGGCGCACCTCACCCTCGTACTCGTCGATGGGGTGGCCGGTGAGGTAGAGCCCCAGGGTGTCCTTCTCGCCCTTGAGGCGCTCCTTGAGGGTCAGCTCCTTGGCCCGACGGTGGTTGGCGTAGACGTCGGCATCCGGCTCGGCGAAGAGCCCGCCGAACAGGTCCATGTGGCCGCTGTCGTGGCTGCGAGCGGTCTGCTCGGCGGCCTGGATGGCCTCCTCCATCGCCGCCAGCAGCACACCCCGATTGCGGTCGATGCCGGCCTGGTAGGCCTTGGGCTCGTCACTGAAGAACGGCCCGAGGCGATCCAGCGCACCGCCACGGATCAGCGCTTCCAGCGTGCGTTTGTTGATGCGCTTGAGGTCGACACGGTTGCAGAAGTCGAACAGGTCCTTGAACGGCCCGCCCTCGTCACGGCATTCGACGATGGCCTCCACCGGCCCCTCACCCACGCCCTTGATCGCACCGAGGCCGTAGATGATCTGCCCGGCGTCGTCGACGGTGAAGCGGTACTCGGAGTTGTTCACATCCGGCGCGACGATGCGCAGCTTCATGCTGCGGCACTCTTCGATGAGCGTCACCACCTTGTCGGTGTTGTGCATATCCGCCGTGAGCACTGCCGCCATGAAGGGCGACGGGTAGTGGGCCTTCAGCCACGCGGTCTGGTAGGAGACCCAGCCATAGGCGGCGGAGTGGGACTTGTTGAAGCCGTAACCGGCGAACTTCTCCACCAGATCGAAGATGTTGCCCGCCAGCTCGGCATCAATGTTGTTGCTGGCACAGCCTTCGATGAAGCCGCCGCGCTGCTTGGCCATTTCCTCGGGCTTTTTCTTGCCCATGGCACGACGCAGCATGTCCGCGCCGCCGAGGGTGTAGCCCGCCATCACCTGGGCGATCTGCATCACCTGTTCCTGGTAGAGGATGATGCCGTAGGTGGGCTTGAGCACCGGTTCGAGGCCGGCGTACTGGTAGTCCGGGTGCGGGTAGGAGAGCTCGGCACGGCCGTGCTTGCGGTTGATGAAGTCGTCCACCATGCCGGACTGCAGCGGCCCCGGGCGGAACAGGGCCACGAGGGCGATCATGTCTTCCAGGCAGTCGGGCTTGAGCTTCTTGATCAGCTCCTTCATGCCGCGGGATTCAAGCTGGAAGACCGCGGTAGTCTCCGCTTTCTGCAGCATGTCGTAGGTCTTCTTGTCATCCAGCGGGATGCGGTCGATGTCCACCAGCGGCAGGCCGTTCTTCTCCTGCTCGCGGTTGATCATCTCCATAGCCCACTTGATGATCGTCAGCGTGCGCAGGCCAAGGAAGTCGAACTTCACCAGGCCGGCCGCCTCCACGTCGTCCTTGTCGAACTGGGTCACCAGGCCGCCGCCTTCCTCGTCACAGGCGATGGGCGCGAAGTCTGTCAGCTTGGTGGGGGCGATCACTACGCCACCAGCATGCTTGCCGGTACCCCGGGTGATGCCTTCCAGCTTGAGGGCCATGTCCCAGATTTCCTGGGCTTCCTCGTCGGACTTGAGGAAGTCCCGGAGGGCCTCTTCCTGGTTGTAGGCCGCCTCCAGGGTCATGCCCACTTCGAAGGGGATCATCTTGGACAGGCGATCGGCCAGGCCGTAGGACTTGCCCTGCACCCGCGCCACGTCACGCACCACCGCCTTCGCCGCCATGGAGCCGAAGGTGATGATCTGGCTCACCGCGTTGCGGCCGTACTTCTCGGCCACGTAGTCGATCACGCGGTCGCGGCCGTCCATGCAGAAGTCGACGTCGAAGTCGGGCATGGAGACCCGCTCGGGGTTGAGGAAGCGCTCGAACAGCAGGTCATAGGCCAGCGGGTCGAGGTCGGTGATCTTCAACACGTAGGCGACCAGCGAGCCGGCACCCGATCCACGACCAGGCCCCACCGGGACGCCGTTGTTCTTCGCCCACTGGATGAAGTCGGCAACGATCAGGAAGTAGCCGGGGAAGCCCATCTGGATGATGGTGCCCAGCTCGAACTCCAGGCGGTCGATGTAGAGCTGGCGCTTCTCTTCGTAGTCCGGGGTCGTCTCCTTCGGCCAGAGCACCGCGAGGCGCTCTTCGAGGCCTTCGTAGGAGGCGTGGCGCAGGTAGTCGTCGATGCCCATGCCATTGGGCGTCGGGAAGTCGGGCAGGAAGTGCTTGCCCAGGCGCACGTCGATGTTGCAGCGCCGGGCGATCTCGACGGTGTTCTCGATGGCGTCGGGGAGATCACTGAACAGCTCGGCCATCTCTTCCGGCGACTTCAGGTACTGCTGGTTGGAGTAGTTGCGCGGACGGCGGGGGTCGTCGAGGGTCCGGCCTTCGCCGATGCACACGCGGGTCTCGTGGGCCTCGAAGTCGTCGGCCTTGATGAAGCGCACGTCGTTGGTCGCCACCAGCGGCGCTCCGCAGCGATCCGCCAGGGCCACGGCCGCGTGCACATGCTCCTCGTCATTGACGCGACCGGTGCGTTGCAGCTCCAGGTAGAAGCGATCCGGGAACACCGCCTGCCACTCCGCCAGCAGGCGTTCGGCGGCTGCCGGGTCGCCGTTGAGCAGCGCCATGCCGATCTCGCCTTCCTTCGCGCCGGACAGAGCGATCAGGCCTTCGGCGGCTTCCTTCACCCAGTCACGCTGGATGATCACCAGGCCGTTGCTCTGGCCATCGGACCAGCCACGGGAGATCAACTCAGTGAGGTTGCGATAGCCCTTGCCGTCCATCGCCAGCAGCGTCATGCGGCTGAGGGGGCCGTCTTCGTCCAGGCTCGCCAGCCAGATGTCGGCGCCACAGATGGGCTTGATGCCGCCACCCTGGGCCGCCTTGTAGAACTTGACCAGGGAGCACATGTTGCTCTGGTCAGTGACCGCCACCGCTGGCATGCCGGCAGCCGCCACGGCCTTGATCAGGGGCTTGACCCGCACCAGGCCGTCGACCAGGGAGTACTCGGAATGGAGACGGAGATGCACGAAGGAAACGGTCATGACGATCCTTTGGAAGAGGCAGAAACGGCAGGGCCCGGATTGTACCGGGCCCGATGGTAAAGCTACAGGTTTGCGCTCAGCGTCGAACCGGGGTCAGCGGCGATCGTCCCAGATGCCGGGCTCCAGCTTCTCCTGGATCTCCGGGTACTGGCTGGCGTCGAAGGTCGGCAGCTTGCCGGCCTTGCGCTGGGCGTTGTAGTCCCGGGCCAGCTTGATGGCCAGGTTGGAGAGCAGGAGGATGGCGATGAGGTTGGTAATCGCCATCAGCCCCATGGACACATCAGCCAGGTTCCAGACGAAGGGCAGCGACGCCTGGGCACCGAACATCACCATCCCCAGCACCGCCAGGCGGAAGACCAGCAGGCCGCCCGGGTGGTTGTGCTCGAGAAACACCAGGCAATTCTCGGCGTAGAAGTAGTTGGCGACGATGGAGGTGAAGGCGAAGAACAGGATGATCACCGCCAGGAAGTACTTGCCCCACAGGCCCACCTGGCTGGTCAGGGCGTTCTGCACCAGCATGATGCCCTCGCCTTCCTGCGGGCCGGCCAGGAGGATGATGGCCGCCGACGCGGTGCAGATCAGCAGGGTGTCGATGAACACACCGGCCATCTGCACGTAGCCCTGGGAAGCCGGGTGCGGCGGATAGGGCGTCGCCGAGGCAGCCGCGTTGGGCGCCGAGCCCATGCCCGCCTCGTTGGAGAACAGGCCACGCTTGAAGCCGTTCATGATCGCCGCGCCAATGCCGCCGGCCGCCGCTTCGTGCCAGCCGAAGGCACTCTTGACGATCATCACCAGGATGCCGGGCAGTTCGCTGGCCTGGGTGATGATCAGCACCACGGCCACCAGCAGGTAGGCAACCGCCATGAACGGCACCGCCAGCTCGGAGAAGCGGGCAATAGAGCGGATCCCGCCAAAGATGATCAGGGCCGTGATGCCCACCAATACCACCCCGCTGACCCACAACGGCAGGCCGAACGCCCCTTGCAGGGCACCGCTTATGGTATTGGCCTGGACAGAATTGAAGACGAAGCCGAAGGCCAGGATCAGGAACAGCGAAAACAGCACGCCCATCCAGCGCGCCCCGAGACCCTTTTCCATGTAGTAGGCCGGGCCGCCGCGGAACTGCCCCTTGTCGTCACGGGTCTTGAACAACTGGGCCAGGGTCGCCTCGACGAAGCCAGTGGCCATGCCGACCATCGCGATCATCCACATCCAGAACACGGCGCCAGGGCCGCCCAGGGTGATGGCGACGGCGACACCGGCGACGTTGCCGGTCCCGACCCGGGCCGCCAGTGAAGTGCACAATGCCTGGAACGAGGAAATGCCGGAGTCATCCGCCTGGCGACTGCCCTTGAGCACGCTGAAGGTGTGCCCGAAATGGCGGAACTGGATCAGCCCAAGGCGGATGGTGAAGTAGAGGCCGCAGCCCACCAGCAGCCAGATCAGGACCTTGCCCCAGATGAAGCCGTTGAGCGAGTTGACCACTAGGTTGGCCATGTCTTGCATGAGGAACTCCTTGGGCCGCTTGTGGCGGCACTCAGTGAAACGCTGGAATACCCGGATGAAGTATCGCAGCGGAAAGAAGATCTCGCTGGGGCGCCCGGCAGCCGACTGAGAGGCAGCGCATGGCGTCCGCGAAGCCACACGGGCCTTGAGACGAGATCAGACGTTCAAAGTGGCGGATCAGCGCCCGATTTCGAGCAACTCCCGGACGGGCGCGAACGAACGCCGGTGGATCGCCGTGGGACCGAGGCGCTTCAGCGCCTCGAGGTGCACAGGGGTGGGATAGCCCTTGTGTCCGGCCAGGCCGTAGCCTGGGTAGAGCGTGTCCAGCTCGGCCATTTCACGGTCTCGGGAGACCTTGGCCAGAATGGACGCGGCCGCAATCGCGGGGACTTTCGCATCCCCCTGGACAACAGGTGCACAGGGTACCGCGAGCCTGGGGCAGCGATTGCCGTCGATGAGGGCCAGTTTCGGGGTCACGGAGAGCCCCTCCACCGCACGCTGCATGGCCAGCATGGTGGCGTGCAGGATGTTCAGTTGGTCGATTTCCTCGACCTCGGCCCGAGCAATGCACCAGGCCAGTGCCTTCTCGCGAATCTCGTCGAACAGCGCCTCGCGGCGTGCCTCGGAGAGCTTCTTGGAGTCGTTCAGCCCCTGAATCGGGCGTGCAGGGTCGAGGATCACCGCAGCCGTGACGACCGGGCCGCACAGCGGGCCCCGGCCAACTTCGTCAACGCCTGCCACCAGTTCCTCGACCAGGTCGAAGTCCATGCCCATCTGCATCAGCGTGCCTCCGCCAGTTGCAATACCGCCAGGGCGGCCTCTGCGGACGCATCACGACGCAGGGCGCGATGAATGGTGTCAAAGCCTTCGGTCTGTACCTCGCCGCCGTCGAGCAACGGCGACAGGGTCTGGGCCAGCGCTTCGGGGGTCGCAGCGTCCTGGATCAGCTCCGGCACGAGCAGGCGCTGGGCCAGCAGGTTCGGCAACGATACATAAGGGCTCTTCACCAGACGCCGCAAAATCTTGTAAGTGAGCGGCGCCAGACGATAGGCCACCACCATCGGGCGCTTATAGAGCAGCGCCTCCAAGGTGGCCGTACCGGAAGCGATCAGAACGGCATCGCAGGCAGCCAGCGCCAGATGAGAACGCCCATCGAGCAAGGTCAGCGGCAGGTCACGTCCCGCGAGCATCTGCTCCAATTGCTCACGGCGCGCGGCATTCGCGCACGGCAATACGAACTCGATTCCGGGGCGCAGCGCACGAAGCTGCTCGGCTGCATCCAGGAACAGCGCGCCAAGCTTGCCCACTTCGCCCCCCCGACTGCCGGGCATGAGCGCCACAACGCTGGACTCGACCGGCAGATCAAGGGCCAGGCGAGCAGCAGCACGATCAGCCTTGAGGGGGATGGTGTCCGCCAGCGGGTGACCAACGAAGCGGACAGGCACCTGATGCTCTTCGTAGAAGCGCGCCTCAAAGGGGAACAGGGTCAGCATCAGGTCGCAGGCATCACGAATCTTCAGCACCCGCTTCTGTCGCCAGGCCCACACCGAGGGGCTGACGTAGTGCACGGTGCGGATACCCGCCTGACGCAGCTTGAGTTCGACGCCCAGATTGAAATCGGGCGCATCGATACCGATGAAGACATCGGGTCGGGCGTCGATCAGGGTACGGATGAGGTGTTTGCGTCGCCGTAGCAGTTCGGGCAAGCGACCAAGCACCTCCACCAGGCCCATCACCGCCAGGCGCTCCATGGGGAAATAGGGAAGCAGCCCCTCGGCTTCCATCAAGGGACCGCCGACGCCGATGAACTCGACATCGGGGCGTTGGGCCTTGAGGGCTTTCATCAGGCCGGAGCCAAGGATGTCACCGGACGCCTCGCCAGCGACCAGCGCGATGCGCAGGGGACGGGCCATGGCTCAGCGAGTGATGCCGCGGGTGGACGACTGGATGGAGTCGCGGAAGACGGCCACCTCGGGGAACTGGACGGCGGATTCAGCCAGTTCGGCCAGCGCCTGCTCGACCGTCAGGCCCTGGCGATAAACCACTTTATAAGCCCTTCGCAACGCCTGGATGGCCTCGGCACTGAAACCGCGACGGCGCATGCCCTCGAAGTTCATGCTGCGAGCCTCGGCCGGGTTGCCGAACACGGTGACATAGGCCGGAACGTCCTTGCCGATTGCGGTGCCCATGCCGGAGAAGCTGTGCGCGCCGATGCGGCAGAACTGGTGGACCAGGGTGAAACCGGAGAGGATGGCCCAGTCATCGACATGGACATGCCCCGCCAAGGCGGTGTTGTTGACCAGGATGCAATGGTTGGCAATCACGCTGTCATGCCCCACATGCACGTAGGCCATCAGCAGGTTGTGGTCGCCGATGGTGGTCTCGCCACGGTCCTGGATCGTACCGCGATGGATAGTGACACCTTCACGGATCACATTGTGATCGCCGATCACCAGGCGAGTAGGCTCACCCTTGTACTTCAGGTCGGGGGTGTCTTCCCCGACCGAGGAGAATTGGTAGATACGATTGTGACTACCAATGCGGGTCGGTCCCTTGATGACCACATGCGGACCGACCACGGTACCCTCGCCGATTTCCACATCGGGTCCAATGATCGACCAGGGGCCGACCTGAACACCATCCGCCAGCTTTGCCGACGGATCGATGATGACGCGAGGGTCAATCAAACTCATAGTTTGCGTTCCGCACAGATGATCTCGGCCGAGCAGACTTCCTTGCCATCGACGTTGGCCTTGCATTCGAACTTCCAGATCCCGCGTTTGACGCTGAGGAAACGCGCCTCGAGGATCAGCTGGTCGCCCGGCAGCACAGGCTGGCGGAAACGCAGCTTGTCCGAACCCACAAAGTAGTAGAGGGTGCCGTCGGCCGGTTTGACGTCGAGCATCTTGAAACCAAGGATCCCCGCCGCCTGGGCCATCGCCTCGATGATCAGCACGCCCGGCATGATGGGGTGCTCAGGGAAATGGCCGTTGAAGAATGGCTCGTTGATGCTGACATTCTTGTAGGCGCGAATGCGCTTGCCCTCGATATCCAGGTCCACGACCCGATCCACCAGAAGGAAAGGGTAGCGGTGCGGCAGATATTCGCGAATCTCGTTGATGTCCATCATATTCCTGGAGCCTTGAATGGGGATTTGGGACGCGCGGCGCTGCGCGGGTCACGCATCAGATGAAGCATCCCCGCCCGGGGTCACTGCCGCCAGGCGCTTTTCCAGCTGTTGCAGGCGACGCGCCATGTCGTCCAGTTGACGAATCCGAGCGGCGCTCTTCTTCCAATCCGCCGCGGTCTGCATGGCGGTACCGGAGGAGTAGGCACCCGGTTCGGTGATGTTGCGGGTCACCATGGTCATTCCGGTGACGAACACGTTGTCGCACACCTCGATGTGCCCGACCATGCCGACGCCGCCTGCAATCATGCAGTTGCGGCCGATCTTGGTGCTGCCCGAGATGCCCACGCAGCCAGCCATGGCGGTATTGTCACCGACCTGCACGTTGTGGGCGATCATGATCTGGTTGTCCAGTTTCACACCGTTGCCGATGAGCGTGTCGGACAGGGCGCCACGGTCGATGGTGGTGTTGGCACCGACCTCGACATCGTCGCCCAGGGTCACGCCACCGATCTGCGCGATCTTCTGCCAGGCGCCCTTTTCCTTGGCGAAACCGAAGCCTTCGCCGCCGATCACGGCGCCGGACTGGATGACCACTCGCTTGCCGATCTTCACGTCGTGATAAAGGGTCACGCGCGGAGCCAGCCAGCCGCCTTCGCCGATGACGCTACGCGCACCGATGACACTGTAGGCACCGATGGTGACGCCAGGGCCTACGCAGGCACCTGACTCGATCACGACGCCGGGACCGATGCTCGCACTCGGGTCGACCTGTGCATCCACAGCGACAACGGCGGACGGGTGGATACCCGCAGCAGCGACCGGCTTGGGATCGAACAGGTGCGACAGGCGCGCATACGCCAGGTAGGGGTCCGGCACCACCAGCGCATCCCCCGCAAACCCTTCGGCATCGCCTGCAGTCAGCAGCACGGCACCGGCACGGGTCTCCGCAAGGAACTTGCGGTACTGAGGGTTGGCCAGGAAGGTCAGTTGATCCGAGCTGGCATCCTGCAGAGTAGCCAGCCCGCTGATCAGACGCGCTTCATTGCCGCGCACAGTGGCGCCAAGGCGCTCGGCCAACTGGCCGAGGGTGTAAGAGACGGCTGTCATGTTCAGCGCAGCTGGTTCATGCGCTCGATGACTTGGCGGGTGATGTCGAACTGCGGCTTCACGTCGATCACGGCACCACGCTCGAGCACCAGGTCATAAGAGCCCTTCTTCAGGACTTCTTCGACGGCCTGGTCCAGCTTCGGCTTCAGTTGCTTGAGCATGTCGCGATCGGCAACGGCCTTGGCTTCGTTCAGTTCCTTGGACTGGAACTGGAAGTCACGTGCCTTCTGCTTGAACTCGAGTTCGAGGCGCTCACGCTCGGCCTGCTGCATCTTCTCGCCATCCTTGACCAGACGGTCCTGAATGCGCTTGGCGTCGCTTTCCAGAGTCTTGAGCTTGTTCAGTTGGGGGCCAAATTTCTTCTCGGCATCGACGGCGTACTTCTTGGCAGCGTCGGACTCCAGGAGCGCCATTTGGTAGTTCAGTACCGCGATCTTCATTTCGGCAAACGCCGGGGTGGCCATCATGGCCGCGGCTACCAGAACGAGTTGAGTCAACTTACGCACGATGCACTCCTGCAACAAATACTGTTGTCGTCTTGATCAAAACACTTAGAAGGTCTGGCCCAGGGAGAACTGGAACACCTGGGTGTCGGCATTGTCGGGCTTCTTGATCGGCATGCCCAGGCTGAAGCTCAGCGGGCCCAGCGCAGTGATCCAGGTCAGCCCTACACCCACCGAGCTGGCAAGGTCGCCCAGGTTGATGTTGCTGCAGTTCTTCGCGGTGGACGAGCAACTGGTGTCGAACACGTTGCCCACATCCAAGAACAGCACGGTACGCAGCTGACGCTGGTCTTTCACGAAAGGCAGCGGGAACAGGTATTCGACGCCGCCCTGTACCAATACGTTGCCACCGAAAGGCAACGGGTCCTGATCCGGGTCAGCCAGGGTTCCGGGGTTGGTACCCTTGCTCGGTGTGCTGCGTGGACCGAGGCTGCTGTCCTCGAAACCACGAACGGAATTGAAACCACCGGCGAAGTAATGCTCGTAGAACGGCAACTCCGAAGTGGAGCCGTAGCTGTCGCCATAGCCCAGCTCCGTGTGCCAGCGCAGAGCGGTGTTCTGGGTCAGCGGGGTGAAGATCTGGCCACGGTAGTCGAGCTTGTAGAACGACAGGTCGCTGCCGGGAATGGTGGTCTCCAGCACCAGGCTCTGGGAGTGGCCTCGGGTCGCCATGACGCCCTTGTTGAGGGTGGACTCGGACCAGCCGATCGAACCCTTGAAGTTCAGGTACTTGTCGCCTTCGTTCTTGATGAAGTTGAAGATCTCATCAACGGTGTAGCGGCCCGTCCCGATTTCGTCCTGCTGTACGGTCAGGCCGAAGGTCAGGCGCGAGGTCTCGCTGATCGGGTAGCCAACGCTCACACCAGCACCCAGGCTGTCCACGGAGTAGCTGGAAACGTCCACGTCCAGCTTGTCGTAGTCAGTGGTGCGGTAGAAGGCGTTATAGCCCAGGCTGACGCCATCGACGGTCCAGTAGGGGTCGACAAAACCGAAGTTGTAGCGGGTCTGATACTCGGAACGGGTCAGGCCGATGCTGACCTTGTTGCCGGTACCAAGGAAGTTGTTCTGGCTGATGGAGCCGCCCAGGATCAGACCGGCGCTCTGGGCGAAGCCCACGCTGGCGGTGATCGAGCCGGAGGGCTGCTCTTCCACGCTGTAATTCAC
Organism: Pseudomonas sp. ENNP23; assembly: GCF_001728945.1. Taxonomy (NCBI): domain Bacteria; kingdom Pseudomonadati; phylum Pseudomonadota; class Gammaproteobacteria; order Pseudomonadales; family Pseudomonadaceae; genus Pseudomonas; species Pseudomonas sp. ENNP23. The sequence continues at coordinate 53,928 of NZ_LYSP01000030.1, read as the reverse complement.
GTCCACCTGGTCATCAGTGCCCGGCACCTGTGGAGTTTCGACGTTAACTTCCTTGAAGAAACCCAGGCGCTCGAGTCGGGTCTTGGACTGGTCGATCAGGTAGGTCGAGGCCCAGCCACCTTCCATCTGACGCATCTCGCGGCGCAGCACCTGATCTTCGGTCTTGGTGTTGCCGCGGAAATTGATGCGGTTGACATAGGCGCGCTTGCCCGGGTCGACGGCGAAGGTCACGGAGACGGTGTGGTCATCGTCGTGAGTCTGTGGGATACCGTTGACGTTGGCGAAGGTGTAGCCCTCATTACCCAGGCGACGGGTGATCAGTTCGGACGTAGTGGTCATCACCTTGCGGGAGAACACCTGCCCTTCCTTGACCAGCAGCAATGCCTTCACTTCCTCCTCGGGAACCTTGAGGTCGCCGGAGAGCTTCACGTCGCGAATGGTGTACTTCTGGCCTTCATCAACGTTGACGGTGATGTAGACGTGCTTCTTGTCGGGCGTGATAGACACCTGGGTAGAGGAGATGTCCATGTTGATGTAGCCGCGATCCAGGTAATAGGAGCGCAGGCGTTCCAGGTCACCGGAGAGCTTTTCGCGGGCGTACTTGTCGTCGTTCTTGAAGAAAGACAGCCAGTTGGTGGTCTTCAGCTCGAACAGATTGATCAGGTCTTCGTCGGGGAACACGGTGTTGCCGACAACGTTGATGTGCTGGATCGCCGCGACCGTACCTTCATTGATGTTGATTTTCAGCGCGACGCGGTTGCGCGGCTGGGGAATCACATCGGCCTCGATCTCGGCGGAGTAGCGGCCCTGGGCCACGTACTGCCGCTGAAGCTCGTTGCGCACGCCTTCAAGGGTCGCACGCTGGAAGATCTCACCTTCGGAGAGGCCAGATTGCTTCAGCCCCTTCAGCAGGTCTTCGGTGCTGATGGCCTTGTTGCCCTCGATCTCGATGCTGGAGATGGACGGGCGTTCGACTACGCTGATAACCAGCACGCTGCCATCGCGGCCAAGCTGGATGTCTTGGAAGAAGCCGGTCTTGAACAGGGAACGGGTGGCCTCGACCAGGCGACGATCATCAACCTGGTCGCCCACATTCAGCGGCAGGGCGCCGAACACACTGCCTGCGGATACACGCTGCAGGCCGTTGACGCGGATGTCGGAGATGGTGAAGGACTCGGCGTGAACTTTGCCGATCATGAGTGCGGCAAACACCGCGGTTAGCAGCAGGCGTTTCATGAAGTCCTTTTTTTCCAACTGATAATAAGGAATCTGCCGCATAGCGCGGCAGATCCGGAATTCAGTGACGCGTTACAGTCGACTCAAGTCATTCACCAGGGCCAGAAGCATGACCCCAACGACCAGACTGATACCGATCTGTACCCCCCAAGCTTGCACCCGTTCTGACAATGGGCGGCCACGCGTCCACTCGATCAGGTAAAACAGCAGGTGCCCCCCATCAAGGACGGGAACTGGCAGTAGATTGAGAACCCCCAGGCTTATGCTCAGGTAGGCCAGGAAGTTCAGGAAATCCCCCACGCCCGACTGGGCCGAAGCGCCCGCCACTTTAGCAATGGTTATCGGCCCGCTCAAGTTTTTTACCGAGAGCTCGCCGAGCAACATTTTCTTTAGGGAATCCAGAGTTAGCAGACTCATGGACCAAGTGCGTGCCGCTGCCTCAGCGACCGCATCCAGCGGCCCAAAGGCCACCTCGCGGAGCATTTCCGGCGGCCAGTCGACCGGCTTGACACCCACGCCCATGAAGCCCCGGCGTGCCTCGCCTTCCCCAGCACTGCCCAGGGTGATGGAGACCTCAGCTACGCTGCCGGCACGCTCATAGCGGACCAGGACTGGCTGACCGGCACGGGGGCGGACGTAGTCCACCAACTGCCGCCAGTCGTCCAGACGAACATCGTCCAGCGCGAGAATGCGATCCCCCACCTGCAGCCCGGCAACCTTGCCGGGCCCATCCGGCACTTCACCCACCACAGGCGGCAAGGTCGGGCGCCAAGGCGTGATGCCGAGCGAACCGATGGTATCGGGCTCTTCAGCACCCTTGAGCCAGTTATCGAGCTGCAGTTGCACGGACGCATCGACGCTTGAGCCGGGCTCGCGAACCTGCACATCCAGTGTTCCGGACTCCCCCAGGCGACGCACGAGCTGGAGATTGACGCCGCCCCACCCGGTCACCGCCTTGCCGTCCACAGCGACGATTTCCTGCCCAGGCATCAGGCCGGCACGCGCCGCGATGCTATCCGGCGCAACGGCGCCGACCACCGGGCGAACCTGCTGACTGCCCAGCATGGCCAACACCCAGAAGAACACCAGCGCCAGAATGAAGTTGGCCACCGGCCCCGCCGCGACGATGGCGATGCGCTGGCCGACAGGCTTTCGATTGAAGGCTTGATCGAGCTGTTCGGGCGGAACCTCGACATCGACCTCACGCTCATCGAGCATCTTGACGTAGCCACCCAGCGGGATGGCAGCGATGACGAACTCCGTGCCATGGCGGTCATGCCAACGCACCAGCGGCGTACCGAAGCCTACGGAGAATCGCAGCACCTTGACGCCACAGCGACGGGCCACCCAGAAGTGCCCGAACTCGTGGAAAGTCACCAGCACCCCGAGTGCTACCAGGGTGCCCACGAACATGTATAGCGCGCTCATCGAATCACCTTCGGGCTCAACGCCCGTTCCGAACCAGCCATTGCTGAGCCGCTGCACGGGCGCGAGCGTCCGCCTCGACCACGGCGTCGAGCGATTCGACCGCCAGCGCCGCCTCTCGGTTCAGCACCTGGTCGATGATACTCGCGATCTCGGTGAAGCGAATCCGCCGCTCAAGGAATGCCGCAACGGCAACTTCGTTGGCAGCATTGAGCATGGCGGGTGCACTGCCCCCCGCCTCGGCCGCCAGACGAGCCAGGCGCAGGCAGGGAAAACGCCCCTCATCGGGCTCCTGGAAATCGAGCCGACCGATACGGAAAAGATCGAGAGGCGCAACACCTGAATCCACCCGCTCCGGCCAGGCCAGCGCATGGGCTATCGGCGTCCGCATGTCGGGGTTACCGAGCTGCGCCAGCACTGAACCATCGACATAGTCGACCAGGGAATGAATGACGCTCTGCGGGTGGATCACCACCTCGACCTGGGAAGGTGCCGCATCGAACAGCCAGCAGGCCTCGATCAACTCCAACCCCTTGTTCATCATGCTGGCCGAATCGACAGAGATCTTCCGCCCCATGGACCAGTTGGGATGAGCGCACGCCTGCTCCGGCGTGACATTGTCCAGCGCTTCCAGAGGCGTCTCGCGGAAAGGCCCTCCAGAGGCCGTGAGCAGGATGCGCCGTACGCCGACCTGCGCCAGGCCACGCCCATAGTCTCCGGGCAGGCACTGGAAGATCGCATTGTGCTCACTGTCGATCGGCAGCAGCACTGCACCATGGCGGCGCACTGCCTGGATGAACAGGGCACCGGACATCACCAACGCTTCCTTGTTGGCCAGCAGGACACGCTTGCCCGCTTCGACCGCTGCCAGGGTCGGACGCAACCCGGCCGCGCCGACGATGGCGGCCATTACCGTATCCACGTCCGGATGTGCGGCGGCTTCACATAGCCCCGCCTCTCCCGACAACACCTGGGTCCCGAGACCGGCAACCACCAGCGCCTCCTGCAGGACGCGCGCTGCTGGCGCATCCGGCACCACCGCGAAACGTGGCCGATGGCGCATGCACAGGGTTTGCAGTTCAGCCAGGCGGGAAAAGCCGCTGATAGCGAAGACTTCATAACGCAAAGGGTGGCGAGCAATCACATCCAGGGTGCTGAGCCCAATGGAGCCCGTGGCCCCCAGCACCGAAACGCGCAGAGGACGGCTCACAATGCGCCCCAACCCGCGGCCCACAACAGGGTGGCGAACACAGGGATAGCGGCGGTCAGGCTGTCGATGCGATCCAGCACACCGCCATGACCGGGCAGCAGGCCGCTGCTGTCCTTGATGCCGGACTGGCGCTTGAACATGCTCTCGGTCAGATCACCTACCACCGAGATAAGCACCACCACGGCCGCGCCCAGCAACCCCAGCACGAGCTCACCGGCGGACCAACCGCGGTAGAGACCGACACACAGAGTGATGACGAGGCAGGTAATGAGCCCGCCGATCAGCCCTTCCCAACTCTTGCCGGGACTCACCGCGGGAGCCAGCTTGCGCTTGCCGAAGCTCTTGCCGGAGAAGTAGGCACCGATGTCAGCCGCCCAGACCAGCACCATGACTGCCAGGATGAGCAGATTAGCCAGCGGCCACTGCTTGAACAGCACCAGCCCTTGCCAGGCCGGCAGCAGGATCAGCAGACCGATCACCCACTTGCTGGCCTGGGCCCGCCAATGCCGACTGCTTTCGGGATAGCCCAGCACCAGGACGGTGGCAGCCCCCCACCAGAGCACGCCCAGCAGCAGGACCAGCGGCGCCAACGCCGGCAATTGATAAAGGGCCAGCAGCGCCACGGCGACGACAGCGGCATAGCCGATACGGACGCCCTGAGACTCATGCCCTGCCAAGCGCGCCCACTCCCAAGCCCCAAGCGTCACCACGGCACCGATGAACAGCGCAAAGGCCGCTCCATCCAGGAGGAAGAAGCCACCAAGGGCGAGCGGCAGCAGCACCAGAGCGGTGATGATTCGTTGCTTGAGCATCAGGGACGGGCCTCGGCCTCTATTTGTTCACTGGTCTTGCCGAAGCGGCGCTGGCGCGTCGCGAAGTCCGCCAGAGCCTTGCGCATGGCGTCATGCTTGAAGTCGGGCCAGAACAGATCGGAAAAATAAAGCTCGGCGTATGCCAGCTGCCAGAGCAGGAAATTACTGATGCGATGCTCACCACCGGTGCGAATGCACAGGTCGGGGAGCGGCAGGTCACCCGTGGCCAGGCAGTTCTGCAGGAGCCCGGGCGTGATCTCGTCCACCTGGAGGTGGCCGGCCTGGACTTCGCGCGCCAGCCGTTGCGCAGCCTGGGTGATATCCCACTGCCCGCCGTAGTTGGCGGCGATCTGCAAGGTGAAACGATTGTGCCCCGCCGTCAGCAGTTCGGCCTCGCGCATGGCAGCCTGCAGCTCGGGGTGGAAACGGGAACGGTCGCCGATGATACGCAGACGGATGCCGTTGTCATTGAGCCGCCGCGCCTCGCGCCTAAGGGCGCCGAGGAACAGCTCCATGAGCGCGCTGACCTCGTCGGCCGGCCGCTGCCAGTTCTCACTGGAGAAGGCGAACAGGGTGAGCACATCCACCCCTGCATCCGCGCAGACCTCGATGACCGCACGGACCGCGTCGACGCCGGCCTTGTGGCCGGCGACGCCGGGGAGCAGGCGCTTCTTGGCCCAGCGATTGTTGCCATCCATGATGATCGCCACATGCCGCGGGACCGCTGGAGAAACGCCTTTCTTTTCCATTTCAGAACGCCGTCAGACCGCCATCAGGTCGGCTTCTTTGGCCTCCAGGGCCTTGTCGATCTCGCCAACGTACTTGTCGGTGAGCTTCTGGACCTCATCAGCAGCACGACGCTCTTCGTCTTCGCTGATTTCCTTTTCCTTCACCAGGTCCTTCAGCTGAGCGAGCGCATCACGACGGATGTTGCGCACGGCCACGCGGGAGTTCTCGGCTTCGGCGCGGGCCTGCTTGGTGTAACCCTTGCGGGTTTCCTCGGTCAGGGCCGGCATCGGAACGCGAATGGTGGTGCCGGCGGTAGCCGGATTCAGGCCCAGGTCGGAGGTCATGATGGCCTTCTCGACCGCCTGGATCATGCTCTTGTCGAACACGGTCAGGGCCAGGGTGCGGGAGTCCTCGGCCACTACGTTAGCGACCTGGCGCAGAGGAGTATCGGCGCCGTAGTAGGAGACCATCACGCTGTCCAGGATGCTCGGGTGAGCGCGGCCGGTGCGGATCTTGGCGAAGGCGTGATCCAGGGCCTCCAGGGTTTTCTTCATGCGCTCCTGCGCGTCCTTCTTGATCTCGTTGATCATTGTTCGCCCTCCTCGATCAGGGTTCCTTCGGCACCGCCCACCACGATATTCAGCAGGGCACCGGGCTTGTTCATATTGAAGACCCGCAGCGGCATCTGCTGGTCACGGCACAGGCAGATGGCGGTCAGGTCCATCACCCCCAGCTTGCGATCCAGCACCTCGTCGTAGGTCAGGCGCTCGAACTTCTCGGCATTGGGGTCCTTGAAGGGATCGGCAGTGTACACGCCATCCACCTTGGTCGCCTTCAGCACGACGTCGGCATCGATCTCGATGGCCCGCAGGCAGGCAGCCGAGTCAGTGGTGAAGAAGGGGTTGCCGGTGCCGGCGGAGAAGATCACCACTTCACCACTCTTGAGGTGGCGCATCGCCTTGCGGCGGTCGTAGTGATCGGTCACGCCAACCATGGAGATGGCCGACATCACCAGCGCGGGAATGTTGGAGCGCTCCAGGGCATCGCGCATGGCCAGGCCGTTCATCACGGTGGCCAGCATGCCCATGTGGTCGCCGGTCACCCGGTCCATGCCGGCCGCACTGAGGGCCGCGCCACGGAACAGGTTGCCACCACCGATCACCAGGCCGACCTGGACACCGATGCCGACCAGTTGACCGATCTCCAGCGCCATGCGGTCCAGGACTTTCGGATCGATACCGAACTCCTCGGACCCCATCAGCGCTTCGCCGCTGAGTTTGAGCAGAATGCGTTTATAGCGAGGTTGACGACCACTCACCTGCTGAGCCATTACGAGTCTCTCCTGCGGCGTTTTTCGAATTCATGGGCCAAAGGCCCGGTACGCGGGGCACGGCGCTGGCCGTGCCGATGGCGAACGCCAGGCGCACGCCACGGAACCTGCCCCAAATGGGTTCCCCAGTTTGACGAAGAGGCCGCGCGCGTGAGCGGGCAGCCTCTTGCGGGGCGACAGCCGAGGCCGTCTTATTGCTGGGTGGCAGCGACCTGGGCAGCTACTTCGGCAGCGAAGTCCACTTCCACCTTCTCGATGCCCTCGCCCACTTCGAAGCGAACGAAGGAAACGATTTCAGCACCGGCTTTCTTGGCCAGCTCGCCGACCTTGACTTCCGGGTCCTTGACGAACGGCTGCTCGACCAGGCTGGCCTCGGCCAGGAACTTGGAGATACGGCCTTTGACCATGTTCTCCACGATGTTCTCCGGCTTGCCGGCAATCTTGTCGGCATTCAGGGCCAGGAAGATTTCCTTTTCCTTGGCGATGGCTTCTTCGGAAACCTCGGAGGCGTTCAGGAACTGCGGGTTGCTGGCAGCGACGTGCATGGCGATGTCTTTGGCCAGCTCGACGTTGCCGCCCTTCAGGCTCACCAGAACACCGATGCGGTGGCCGTGCAGGTAGGCACCGACGATGTCACCCTCGACACGGGCCAGGCGGCGGATATTGACGTTCTCGCCGGTCTTGGCAACCAGGGCCAGGCGGGCGTCTTCACGGGAGGCGACCAGCGGAGCGGCGTCGGTCAGCTTCTCGTTGAAGGCTTGCTCGACGGAGGCGGCAACGAAAGCCTTGAAGTCGTCCTGCAGAGCCAGGAAGTCGGTCTGGGAGTTGACTTCGATGATGACGGCAGCCTTGTTGTCGTCAGCGATCTTGACCGCGATGGAGCCTTCGGCAGCGATGTTGCCGGACTTCTTGGCAGCCTTGATGGCGCCAGCGGCGCGCATGTCGTCGATGGCCTTCTCGATGTCACCACCAGCGGCGGTCAGGGCCTTCTTGCAATCCATCATGCCCAGGCCGGTGCGCTCGCGCAGTTCTTTCACCAGGGCTGCAGTAATCTCTGCCATGTCGCAATCCTCTTGAATAGGTTTTCAACCATTCAGCCCGGCAACCCGGGCAGACAATTCTGTGAGGTGGCAAAAAGGGGGCCTAGCCCCCTTCCTGCGCACCGGGTAACGCTGGAGCGCTCCGAAATCAGCCTTCGGCTGCCTCGGAAGCCGCTTCCTCGACGAACTCGTCCGCACCGCCAGCAGCGTTCTGACGACCGCGAATAACGGCGTCGGCCATGGCAGCCAGGTACAGCTGAACGGCGCGAATGGCATCGTCGTTACCGGGGATGACGTAGTCAACGCCTTCCGGGCTGCTGTTGGTATCGACAACGCCGATGACCGGAATGCCCAGCTTGTTGGCTTCGGTGATGGCGATGCGCTCGTGGTCGACGTCGATCACGAACAGAGCATCCGGCAGACCGCCCATGTCCTTGATACCACCCAGGCTGCGCTCGAGCTTCTCGAGGTCGCGGGTGCGCATCAGGGCTTCTTTCTTGGTCAGCTTGGCGAAGGTGCCGTCCTGGGCCTGGGTTTCCAGGTCGCGCAGGCGCTTGATGGACTGACGGATGGTCTTGTAGTTGGTCAGCATGCCGCCCAGCCAGCGGTGATCGACGTACGGGGAGCCGCAACGAGCAGCTTCTTCGCGGACGATCTTGCCAGCGGAACGCTTGGTGCCGACGAACAGGATCTTGTTCTTGCCTGCAGCCAGCTTCTCAACGAAGGACAGGGCCTCGTTGAACATCGGCAGGGTTTTTTCCAGGTTGATGATGTGGATCTTGTTGCGCGCGCCGAAAATGTACTTGCCCATTTTCGGGTTCCAGTAACGGGTCTGGTGGCCGAAGTGCACACCGGCCTTCAGCATGTCGCGCATGTTGACTTGGGACATCTCAATTCCTCGATAAGTCGGGTTAGGCCTCCACGTATCCCGATATCCAACCCTTGCGGGCACCCAGGAGACCGTGTCGATACGTGTGTGGGTTTGAGCCTTGCGGGCACCACTGCCCGTAAAGCGGCGCGTTTTATAGCATAAAAAGTGGCAGCAAGCTACATGGAACCGGCACGCCGCGCCCTCGCGGCTTCTGGCTTGCCGCTCGAAGCTGATAAGATTGCCGCCTTCATACGGATACGCCTGAGAACCGCCATGACCGTCACCATCAAGACCGCCGACGAAATCGAGAAAATGCGCGTGGCAGGCCGCCTGGCCGCCGAAGTGCTGGAGATGATCGGCGAGCACGTCAAGCCCGGGGTGACCACCGAAGAGCTCGACCGCATCTGCCACGACTACATCGTCAACGTCCAGCAGGCGATTCCCGCCCCGCTGAACTACAAGGGCTTCCCCAAGTCCATCTGCACCTCCATCAACCACGTCGTCTGCCACGGCATCCCCAACGAGAAGCCGCTGAAGGATGGCGACACCCTGAACATCGACGTGACCGTCATCAAGGACGGCTACCACGGTGACACCAGCCGCATGTTCCACGTCGGCAAGGTGCCGGTCTGGGCCGAGCGCCTGTCCCAGGTGACCCAGGAATGCATGTACAAGGCCATCGAACTGGTCAAGCCGGGCTGCCGCCTGGGCGACATCGGCGAGGTGATCCAGAAGCACGCCGAGAAGAACGGTTTCTCGGTGGTCCGCGAGTTCTGCGGCCATGGCATCGGCGCCGTGTTCCACGAAGAGCCCCAGGTGCTGCACTACGGCCGTGCCGGCACCGGCATGGAGCTGAAGGAAGGCATGACCTTCACCATCGAACCGATGATCAACCAGGGCCGCCCCGAGACCAAGGTACTGGGCGACGGCTGGACCGCCATCACCAAGGACCGCAAGCTCTCCGCCCAATGGGAGCACACCATCCTGGTGACCGCCGACGGCTACGAGATCCTCACCCTGCGCAGCGACGACACCCTGCCGCGCACCGCCCCCTGATCGTTTCCTCCATATAAGGAAGGCCGTAGATGCCGCAGGTTGATCCCGAGCTTTTCGACCGCGGCCAGTTCCAGGCCGAACTGGCGCTGAAGTCCAGCCCCATCGCCGCGTTCAAGAAGGCCATCCGCCAGGCCAAGGATGTACTCGACGCCCGTTTCGCCAGCGGCCGGGACATCCGCCGCCTGGTCGAGGACCGTGCCTGGTTCGTCGACCAGATCCTGCGTGAGGCCTGGGCACGCTTCGACTGGAGCGAAGACGCCGACATCGCCTTGCTGGCGGTCGGCGGCTACGGCCGGGGCGAACTGCACCCCTACTCCGACATCGACCTGCTGATCCTGCTGGACAGCGCCGACCACGAGACCTTCCGCGAACCGATCGAAGGCTTCCTCACCCTGCTCTGGGACATCGGCCTGGAAGTCGGCCAGAGTGTGCGCTCCGTCGACGAATGCGCCGAAGAGGCCCGTGCCGACCTCACCGTCGTCACCAACCTGATGGAAAGCCGCACCATCGCCGGGCCGGAATCCCTGCGCCGGCGCATGCAGGAGGTCACCAGCTCGGAGCGGATGTGGGCCAGCAAGGACTTCTTCCTAGCAAAGCGCCAGGAGCAGAAGGCCCGCCACGCCAAGTACAACGACACCGAGTACAACCTCGAGCCCAACGTGAAGGGCTCCCCCGGCGGCCTGCGTGACATCCAGACCATCCTCTGGGTCGCCCGCCGCCAGTTCGGCAGCCTCAACCTGCACGCTCTGGTCAAGGAAGGATTCCTCGTGGAGAGCGAATGCAGCATGCTCGCCTCCAGCCAGGAGTTCCTCTGGAAGGTCCGCTACGCCCTGCACATGCTCGCCGGCCGCGCCGAAGACCGCCTGCTGTTCGACCACCAGCGCAAGCTCGCCGGCCTGCTCGGCTTTCACGGCAGCGACGCCAAGCAGGCCATCGAACACTTCATGCAGAAGTACTACCGCGTGGTCATGGCCGTCGCCGAGCTCAGCGACCTGATCAACCAGCACTTCGAAGAGGTCATCCTGCGCAGCGGCGAGAACGCCGTCGCCCAGCCGCTCAACAGCCGCTTCCAACTGCGTGACGGCTACATCGAAGTGGCCCACCCCAACGTCTTCAAGCGCACCCCCTTCGCCCTGCTGGAGATCTTCGTGCTGATGGCCCAGCACCCGGAGATCAAGGGCGTGCGCGCCGACACCATCCGCCTGCTGCGTGACAGCCGCCACCTGATCGACGACGACTTCCGCAGCGACATCCGCAACACCAGCCTGTTCATCGAGCTGTGCAAGTCCCCCCAGGGCATCCACCGCAACCTGCGCCGCATGAACCGCTACGGCATCCTCGGGCGCTACCTGCCCGAGTTCGGCCACATCATCGGGCAGATGCAGCACGACCTCTTCCACATCTATACGGTCGACGCCCACACGCTCAACCTCATCAAGCACCTGCGCAAGCTCAAGTGGCCGGAACTGGCGGAAAAGTTCCCCCTGGCCAGCAAGGTCATCGACAAGCTGCCCAAGCCCGAGCTGATCTACATCGCCGGGCTCTACCACGACATCGGCAAGGGCCGCGGTGGCGACCACTCCGAACTGGGCGCCATCGACGCCGAGGCCTTCTGCGCCCGTCATCAACTACCGGCCTGGGACTCGCGCCTGGTTTCCTGGCTGGTGCAGAACCACCTGGTGATGTCCACCACCGCCCAGCGCAAGGACCTCTCCGACCCTCAGGTGATCCTCGACTTCGCCCGACTGGTAGGCGATCAGACGCACCTCGACTACCTCTACGTGCTCACCGTGGCCGACATCAACGCCACCAACCCGAGCCTGTGGAACTCCTGGCGCGCCAGCCTGCTGCGCCAGCTCTACACCGAGACCAAGCGCGCCCTGCGCCGCGGCCTGGAGAACCCGCTGGACCGCGAAGAACAGATCCGTCAGACCCAGGTCGCCGCCATCGACATCCTCGTGCGCAACGGCATCGACCAGGACGACGCCGAACAGCTCTGGGCCCAGCTCGGCGACGACTACTTCCTGCGCCACACCGCCAGCGACGTGGCCTGGCACACCGAAGCCATCCTCCAGCACCCGGACGGCAACGACCCGCTGGTGCTGATCAAGGAAACCGCCCAGCGCGAGTTCGAAGGTGCCACCCAGATCTTCATCTACGCCCCCGACCAGCACGACTTCTTCGCCGTGACCGTGGCGGCGATGAGCCAGCTCAACCTGAACATCCACGACGCGCGGATCATCACCTCCACCAGCCAGTTCACCCTCGACACCTACATCGTGCTGGACACCGCCGGCGGCTCCATCGGCAACGACCCGGCACGCATCCAGGAAATCCGCGAGGGTCTGATCGACGCCCTGAAGAACCCCGACGAGTACCCGGCCATCATCCAGCGCCGCGTCCCGCGCCAGCTCAAGCACTTCGCCTTCCCGCCGGAGGTCACCATCTCCAACGACGCCCAGCGTCCGGTGACCGTGCTGGAAGTGATCGCCCCCGACCGCCCAGGCCTGCTGGCGCGCATCGGACGCATCTTCCTCGACTTCGACCTGTCGCTGCAGAACGCCAAGATCGCCACCCTCGGCGAGCGGGTAGAGGACGTCTTCTTCATCACCGATGCCGACAACCAGCCACTGTCCGACCCCGAGCTCTGCCAGCGCCTGCAGGCGGCCATCGTCTCCCAGCTCTCCGAGGCCAGTGGCCAGAACGCCCAGATCGGCCGCATCAGCCTCTGACGCGCCCGACCGCACCACCAGGAACCGCACATGAACCACGCCCTGAACCAGCTGCAGCCCTACCCCTTCGAAAAACTGCGCGCCCTGCTCGCCAGCGCCCAGCCCCCAGCCGACCGCGCGCCCATCGCCCTCTCCATCGGCGAGCCCAAGCACCGCTCGCCGGACTTCGTCGCCAAGGCCCTGGCCGACAACCTCGACCAGCTCGCCGTCTACCCCACCACCCTGGGCATCCCCGCCCTGCGCGAAGCCATTGCCGCCTGGTGCGAGCGCCGCTTCAAGGTGCCAGCCGGCTGGCTCGATGCCGCGCGCCACGTACTGCCGGTCAACGGCACCCGCGAAGCGCTGTTCGCCTTCACCCAGGCCGTGGTCAACCGCGCCGACAACGGCCTGGTGGTCAGCCCGAACCCCTTCTATCAGATCTACGAAGGCGCAGCCCTGCTGGCCGGCGCCGAACCCCACTACCTGCCGTGCCTGGCGGAAAACGGCTTCAACCCCGACTTCGACGCCGTACCGGTCGAGGTGTGGAAGCGCTGCCAGATCCTCTTCCTCTGCTCCCCGGGCAACCCCACTGGCGCGCTGGTGCCGGTGGAGCAACTGAAGAAGCTGATCGCCCTGGCCGACGAACACGACTTCGTCATCGCTGCCGACGAGTGCTACAGCGAGCTGTACTTCGACGAAGCCAACCCGCCGGCCGGCCTGCTCACCGCCTGCGCCGAACTGGGCCGCAACGACTTTGCCCGCTGCGTGGTGTTCCACAGCCTGTCCAAGCGCTCCAACCTGCCGGGGCTGCGCTCCGGCTTCGTCGCCGGTGACGCCGCCATCCTCAAGGCCTTCCTGCTGTACCGCACCTACCACGGTTGCGCCATGCCCGTGCAGACCCAACTGGCCAGCGTCGCCGCCTGGAACGACGAGGCCCACGTGCGCGCCAACCGCGACCTGTACCGCGAGAAGTACGACGCCGTGCTCGACATCCTCGGTGGCGTGCTCGACGTGCAGCGCCCGGATGGTGGCTTCTACCTCTGGGCCAAGACCCCAGTGGACGACACGACCTTCACCCGCGAACTCTTCGCCCGCGAGCACGTCACCGTGGTGCCCGGCTCCTACCTCTCCCGTGAAGTGAATGGCATCAACCCGGGTGCCGGCCGCGTGCGCATGGCCCTGGTCGCCCCGCTGGCCGAGTGCGCCGAAGCCGCCGAACGCATCCGCCGCTTCGTCCGCAGCCTCTGACCCGACCGCCCGGTCATCAACCGGGCCGGTGTCACAAAGCGGGACATCCGGGCTTGCCTCCAGGCGCCCGCGCCCCGACTATCCGAGCGCTCATCCAAGGACGGGTGGGCAAGCAGCCCCGGCAGACGCCGGGAGCGGCCACCATGGAACGGGAGTCAGCATGAAAGTCTTCGAAGTCACCATCACCGTCGGCGGCGCCGTCGGCCACGTCATCATCGGCGGCGGCATCTTCAACGCCAAGGTTCGCGACACCAGCAACAACCGCACCTCGCTCTACACCATCTACATGGCCGGCATCGGCGTCGGCCTGCCCGCCTTCCGCGCCACCTCCAGCACCTTCCGCTTCACCGATGACGACAGCAAGTCTTCCGACAGCTTCGAGGGCTACGGCTACATTGGCGGCGTCTCCGTGGAAGCCGGTGCCGGCGTCAAGATCGGCGGCGGCATCAAGATCCCCAACGGCCCGCTGATCCCCACCACCGTCTCCACCGACTACGGCGGCGTCGACATCAGCGTGTCCCACAACGTCACCCGCTGGGCGCTGTGAAGGAGGCTGCATGGACCTTGCACTCAGACTGATCCTCGCCGCGCTGCTCCTGGCCCTGGCGCTCTACCTGCTGCTGCGCCCGGCCCAGGCCGGCGCCGTGCTGGCGCGGTTCTACGGGCGCTACCCGCTGGTGCGCCTGGCACCGACCGAGCAGCTCGCCTCGCGCCCCGCCCTGTTGCGCCTGCTGGGACTCGCCATGGCCGTCTTGGGCGCCGCTACGCTGCTCCTGTAGCACGCTCCCACGCGGCGTCGGGCGTGGCATAATCGCCGACCGACGCCGCGCGGCCCCCTCGCCGCGCGCCCCATGGCCCACCGCGAACCGAGCTGCTCAATGACCATTACCCTCTATGGCATCAAGGCCTGCGACACCATGAAGAAAGCCCGCACCTGGCTCGACGAGCAGGGCGTGAGCTACGCCTTCCACGACTACAAGACCGCCGCCATCGACCGCGCCAGCCTGAAGAAATGGTGCGACGAACACGGCTGGGAAACCGTGCTTAACCGTGCCGGCACCACCTTCCGCAAGCTCGACGACGCGCAGAAGGCCGACCTCGACCAGGCCAAGGCCATCGACCTGATGCTGGCCCAACCCTCGATGATCAAGCGCCCGGTGCTCGACCTCGGTGACCGCACCCTGGTCGGCTTCAAGCCGGACCTCTACGCCGCCGCGCTCAAGTAACCCCGAACACCGAACGGACATCCGACCGCCAGGCACGCGACCGGCAGCGGGCGTCCGAACCACCCTTTCAGAACGAGGAATGTCCATGTCTCACGCACTCTTCAGCATCGCCTTCGGCGTTGGCACCCAGAACCGCCAGGGCAACTGGCTGGAAGTCTTCTACGCACAGCCGCTGCTCAAGCCCACCGAAGCGCTGGTCGCCGCCGTGGCCCCGCTGCTCGGCTACACCGGCGGCAACCAGGCCATCACCCTCAGCAACGCCCAGGCCGCTGACCTGGCCAGCGCCCTGAAAGAGATCGACACCACCCAGGCCGCCCTGCTGACCCGCCTGGCCGAGAGCCACAAGCCGCTGGTCGCCACCCTGCTGGCCGAAGATGCCGCGCTGACCTCCACCCCCGAGGCCTACCTCAAGCTGCACCTGCTCTCCCACCGCCTGGTCAAGCCCCACGGCCTGAACCTCACCGGCATCTTCCCGCTGCTGCCCAACGTGGCCTGGACCAGCGAAGGCGCCGTGGACCTGGCCGAACTGGCCGAGCGCCAACTGGAAGCCCGCCTGAAGGGCAACCTGCTGGAAGTCTTCTCCGTGGACAAGTTCCCGAAAATGACCGACTACGTCGTCCCCGCCGGCGTGCGCATCGCCGACAGCGCCCGCGTGCGCCTGGGCGCCTACATCGGCGAAGGCACCACCGTGATGCACGAAGGCTTCGTCAACTTCAACGCCGGCACCGAAGGCCCGGGTATGATCGAAGGCCGCGTCTCCGCAGGCGTCTTCGTCGGCAAGGGCTCCGACCTAGGCGGCGGCTGCTCCACCATGGGCACCCTCTCCGGTGGCGGCAATATCGTCATCTCCGTGGGTGAAGGCTGCCTGATCGGCGCCAACGCCGGCATCGGCATCCCGCTGGGCGACCGCAACATCGTCGAAGCCGGCCTGTACATCACCGCCGGCACCAAGGTCGCCCTGCTGGACGACCAGAACGCCCTGGTGAAAGTGGTCAAGGCCCGCGACCTGGCCGGCCAGCCCGACCTGCTGTTCCGTCGCAACTCGCAGAACGGCGCCGTCGAGTGCAAGACCAATAAAACAGCCATTGAGCTGAACGAAGCCCTCCACGCCCACAACTAAGCTGCACAGGGAAGCCGGCGTCGGATGCTCCACAGCCTCCGGCACCGGCTTTTCACTTCCCGCCGTCCGGCTTCAGGCCCATCGTCATGCTCCCATCCCCCTGGCGCTCCGACTTCCCCGCACTCTCGGCCCTCGACGCCGAGGGCCAGACCTACCTGGACAGCGCCGCCACCTCGCAGAAACCCCAGGCGGTGCTGGATGCGCTGCTCGGCTACTACGCCAGCGGTGCCGCCAACGTGCACCGGGCCCAACACCTGCCGGGCGAGCGCGCCACCCGCGCCTTCGAAGGCAGCCGCACCTGCGTTGCCCAGTGGCTGAATGCCGAGCACCCGGCACAGATCGTCTTCACCCGGGGCACCACCGAAGCGCTCAACCTCCTGGCCTACGGGCTGGAGCAGCAGTTCCGGCCGGGCGAACGCATCGTCATCAGCGCCCTGGAGCACCACGCCAACCTGCTGCCCTGGCAGCAGCTGGCTCGCCGTCGCCAACTCGAACTGGTAGTGCTGCCGCTGGATGCGCAGGGTGACATCGACCTCGACCAGGCCCGCCAGTTGATCGACTCGCGCACCCGCCTGCTGGCCGTCAGCCAGTTGTCCAACGTGCTCGGTCGCTGGCAACCCCTCGGCGAACTGCTGGCCCTGGCCCGTGCACAGGGCGCCCTGAGCGTGGTGGATGGCGCCCAGGGAATAGTCCATGGGCGCCATGACGTACAAGCGCTGGGCTGTGACTTCTACGTGTTCTCCGGGCACAAGCTCTACGGCCCGGAAGGCGTCGGCGTACTCTACGGCCGCACCGAAGCCCTGGCCCGCCTGACCCATTGGCAGTTCGGTGGCGAGATGGTGCGCCGTGCGGGCTACCACGACGCCGACTTCCACGATGCCCCGCTGGGCTTCGAGGCCGGCACCCCGGCCATCGCCTCGGTGATCGGCCTCGGCGCTGCACTGGACTACCTCGCCAGCCTCGACGCTGCAGCGGTCAGCGCCCACGAGACGGTGCTCCACGCCAAGCTGATGGCTGGCCTCGCCGCCCGCGACGGCGTGCGCCTGGTGGGTGAGCCCCAGGTGGCGCTGGCCTGCTTCTGCGTCGACGGCGTGCACAACGCCGACCTCGCCCACCTGCTCACCGAGCAGGGCATCGCCGTGCGTGCCGGGCACCACTGCGCCATGCCGCTGTACCAGGGGCTCGGACTCAGCGGCGCGATCCGCGTGTCACTCGGGCTCTATAACGACGGCGCTGACCTGGAGCGCTTCCTCTCAGCCCTGGACAATGCCCTGGAGCTGCTGCGATGAACCTTCCCTCCCAAGCCACCGAAGCCCTGGCTGCCTTCAGCGCTGCCGGCAGCTGGGAACAGCGCGCGCGCCTGCTGATGCAATGGGGTGAACGCCTGGAGCCCCTGAGCGACACCGAGCGCAGCGAAGCCAACTGCGTGCACGGCTGCGAAAGCCAGGTCTGGCTGGTGGAGGAGATAAAGGAAGGGCGCCGCCACTTCCGCGCCACCAGCGATGCGCGGCTGATCCGTGGCCTGCTGGCCGTGCTGCTGGCGCGGGTCGACGGACTGGCGCCGGAGGAGCTGGCCACGCTGGACCTCAGCGACTGGTTCGCCCAGCTCGGCCTCTCCCGCCAGCTCTCACCGTCCCGCACCAACGGCCTCAACGCTGTGCTCGACAGGATGCGCAAGGCCGCACTGTGAAGGGTGGGTTAATGAATCCGCTCGCGCCTGTAGGAGCGAGTTCTGCTCGCGCAGCCTCCGGCCCGGTAGCCCGGGCTTCAACCCGGGAGCGGCGTGGCACGTCCCGGACTGAAGTCCGGGCTACGTCAGGCTCGCCCATGGGGCTGCGGGTGACTCCGATGGTGGGCTGAAGCGGAACGCCGCCCGGCCCACCCTACGGGGAATGCCCCTGAACCGCGTGCTACCACCCAGCGGGAGAAGCGAATTCATTCGCGAAACAGCTCCCGGTGCAAACGTGCTAGCCCGCAGCCCGCTCCGACGGCCGCCGCGCACCGGCCACCAGCTTGTCCACCGTCTTCGCCGCCGCAGCCATGCCGAAGCTGGCGGTGACCATCATCACCGCGCCGAACCCGCCGGCGCAGTCCAGCCTCACACCTTCCCCGACGAAGCTCTTCTGCTGGCACACCGAGCCATCGGGCTTGGGGTAGCGCAGCTGCTCGGTGGAGAACACGCAGGGCACGCTGTAGGTACGCCCCGGTGTGCGGGAGAAGTTGTAGTCGCGGCGCAGCATGGAGCGCACCTTGGCCGCCAGCGGGTCGTTGAAGGTCTTGTTCAGGTCGGTGACCTGGATCTGCGTCGGGTCCACCTGGCCACCGGCGCCACCGGTGGTGACGATCTGGATCTTGCGCCGCTTGCACCAGGCGATCAGCGCCGCCTTGGCCGCCACGCTGTCGATGCAGTCGATCACCGCGTCCAGCTCCGGGGTGATGTACTCCGCCATGGTCTCGCGGGTGACGAAGTCGGCCACCGCGTGGACCACACAGGCCGGGTTGATGGCGCGGATGCGCTCGGCCATCACCTCCACCTTGGCCTTGCCGACACTGCCGGCGATGGCATGTACCTGGCGGTTGGTGTTGGTGATGCAGACGTCGTCCAGGTCGAACAGGGAAATCTCCCCGACGCCGGATCGTGCCAGCGCCTCGGCCGCCCAGGAGCCGACGCCGCCGATGCCGACCACGGCCACATGGGCGGCCTGCAGGCGCGCGAAGCCTTCCTGGCCGTAGAGGCGGGCGATACCGCCAAATCGTTCGTTTGTCATCTCGTCACTCCGTCGCCCACCGGCGGGCGGCGCGCATTATAGGAAGGGCCCTGCTCCGCCCCAAGCCCATCCCGGCTGAATGGCAGCCCATAGATTCAGCCGGGGTAGGCCGACGCTATAGTCCCTGCACACCGACAGGGGGAGCCCGATGCGCAACTTCACCTTCTACCGCGAGAAGCTGCTGCAGTACGCCGAGCGGGTCTGGGGACTGACCGGCGACGAGGCTGCGCGCATCGACGGCGCCATCCACGCCACCCGTGGCTTCTTCGAGCGCATGGGCGTGCCCACCCACCTGGCCGACCATGGCCTTGATGCCGATGCCGTTCCCCGTGTCCTGGCCCAACTGGAACGCCACGGCATGACCACCCTTGGCGAGCGTCGCGACCTGGACCTGGCAGCCAGCGAGCGCATCCTGCTGAAGGCGCTCTGACCCCCTTCCCAGCGGCTCCATGCGCATCGTTGCGAAACTTCCGCAGCCGCCGGAGGACAAAGGGTTTGTGCAGCGAAAGGGCGGTGTGTCTAACGTTCGTACACAATCTATACAGTCGCCGGACGCCGGAGTAGCATGCGCGCCGACCAGCGTTCGCTGGCCCTATCACCCCCGTTCCACGCTTCGGAACCCGAAACTCCTATGTCATCGCGTAAATTTGGTCTCAACCTGGTGGTCTTCGTGGCGGTCGCCGCGTTGTTCACCGGACTCTGGGCGCTGTACAACCGTCCGGTCAGCGCACCCGACTGGCCCGAGCAGATCTCCGGCTACTCCTATTCGCCGTTCCGGGTGGATCAGAATCCCCAGCAGAACCAGTACCCCACTGACGAACAGATCCGCGAGGACCTGGAGCTGCTGAGCAAGCAGACCGACAACATCCGTACCTACTCGGTAGACGGCAGCCTGGCCGACATCCCGCGCATCGCCGAAGAGTTCGGCCTGCGGGTGACCCTCGGCGTGTGGATCAGCCCCGATGAAGAGCGCAACGAGCGCGAAATCACCAAGGCCATCGAAATCGCCAACACCTCCCGCAGCGTGGTTCGCGTGGTGGTGGGGAACGAAGCGTTGTTCCGCCGCGAGATCAGCCGCAAGGACCTCTCCGTCTACCTCGACCGCGTACGCGCCGCCGTGAAAGTGCCGGTGACCACCTCCGAGCAATGGCACATCTGGCTGAAGTACCCGGAACTGGCCAAGCACGTCGACCTGATCGCCGCCCACGTACTGCCCTACTGGGAGTTCATCCCCATGCGGGACTCCACCCAGTTCGTGCTGGAGCGCGCCAAGGACCTGAAGAAGACCTTCCCGAAGAAGCCGCTGCTGCTGTCCGAAGTGGGCTGGCCGAGCAACGGCCGCATGCGTGGCGGCGCCGACGCTACCCAGGCCGACCAGGCCATCTACCTGCGCACCCTGGTCAACGCCCTCAACGCACAGGGCTACAACTACTTCGTGATCGAGGCCTTCGACCAGCCGTGGAAGGCCAGTGACGAAGGCTCCGTGGGCGCTTACTGGGGCGTCTACAACCTCGAGCGACAACCCAAGTTCAACTTCGAAGGCCCGGTCATCGCCATCCCGCAATGGCGCATGCTCGCCGTCGCCTCGGTAGTCATGGCCCTGCTGGCCCTGGCCCTGACCCTGATCGACGGCAGTGCCCTGCGCCAGCGCGGTCGCACCTTCCTCACCTTCGTCGCCTTCGCCGGCGGTTCCGCCCTGGTGTGGATCGCCTACGACTACAGCCAGCAGTACAGCACCTGGTTCAGCATGACCGTCGGCGTGCTGCTGGGCATCGGCGCCCTGGGCGTGTTCATCGTGTTGCTCACCGAGGCCCATGAGCTGGCCGAGGCCGTGTGGGTACGCGCCCGTCGCCGGCCGTTCATGCCGGTGCTGGCCGACAGCGCCTACCGTCCCAAGGTCTCCATCCACGTGCCGTGCTACAACGAGCCGCCGGAGATGGTGAAGCAGACCCTCGACGCCCTGGCCAACCTCGACTATCCGGACTTCGAAGTCCTGATCATCGACAACAACACCAAGGACCCGGCCGTGTGGGAGCCGGTGCAGGCCTATTGCGAACAGCTCGGCCCGCGCTTCCGCTTCTTCCACGTGGCGCCGCTCGCCGGCTTCAAGGGTGGCGCGCTGAACTACATCCTGCCGCACACGGCCCCGGACGCCGAGGTGGTCGCGGTGATCGACTCGGACTACTGCGTCAACCGCAACTGGCTGAAGCACATGGTCCCGCACTTCGCCGACCCGTCCATCGCCGTGGTGCAGTCCCCGCAGGACTACCGCGACGGCAACGAGAACACCTTCAAGAAGCTCTGCTACGCCGAGTACAAGGGCTTCTTCCACATCGGCATGGTGACCCGCAACGACCGCAACGCGATCATCCAGCACGGCACTATGACCATGATCCGCCGCAGCGTGATGGACGAGCTGCAGTGGGCCGACTGGACCATCTGCGAGGACGCCGAACTGGGTCTGCGCGTGTTCGAGAAGGGCTACGCCGCCGCCTACGCCCACGACAGCTTCGGCAAGGGCCTGATGCCCGACACCTTCATCGACTACAAGAAGCAGCGTTTCCGCTGGGCCTACGGCGCCATCCAGATCATGAAGGGCCACGCCCGCAGCCTGTTCATGGGCAAGGACTCCGAGCTCAAGCGCGGCCAGCGCTACCACTTCATCGCCGGCTGGCTGCCGTGGATCGCAGATGGCCTGAACATCTTCTTCACCGTCGGTGCCCTGCTCTGGTCGGCCGCGATGATCATCGTGCCGCAACGGGTCGACCCGCCGTTGCTGATCTTCGCCATCCCGCCACTGACGCTGTTCTTCTTCAAGCTCGGCAAGATCGTGTTCCTCTACCAGCGCGCGGTGGGGGTCAACCTGAAGGATGCCTTCTGTGCCGCTATCGCCGGCCTGGCGCTGTCGCACACCATCGCCAAGGCGGTGCTGTACGGGTTCTTCACCAAGACCATCCCGTTTTTCCGCACGCCGAAGATGCGCACCAACCACGGCCTGCTGATGGCCCTGGCCGAAGCCCGCGAGGAAGTGTTCATCATGCTGCTGCTGTGGGGTGCCGCCATCGGCATCGCCATCGTGCAGGGCCTGCCCAGCTCCGACGTGAAGTTCTGGGTCGCCACCCTGCTGGTGCAGTCGCTGCCCTACGCCGCCGCGCTGGTCATGGCACTGCTGTCCTCGGCACCGAAACCGGTGGTGGCCGAGCAGCCCCAACCCGCCGCGGCCTGACCTCCGCGAGCGTCCTAAACGGCGGCCAATGGCCGCCGTTTATGTTTTAAGATGTCGCCCTTTTCCGCCTTGCCGCCCCGGAGCCCTTGCATGACCGCCCTCTCCCCCACCCTGGAACTCGCCTGCGACCTGATCCGCCGCCCGTCGGTCACCCCGGTCGACGAAGGCTGCCAGGAGCTGATGATGCGCCGCCTGGAAGCCGCCGGCTTCCGCATCGAACGCATGCGCATCGAAGAGGTGGAGAATTTCTGGGCGATCCGCGGCAGCGAAGGCCCGGTGCTGTGCTTCGCCGGCCACACCGATGTAGTGCCCACCGGCCCGGTGCAGGCCTGGCAACACCAGCCGTTCGAGGCCCTGGTGGACGAGCACGGCATGCTCTGCGGCCGTGGCGCCGCCGACATGAAGGGCAGCCTGGCCGCCATGGTGGTGGCGGTGGAGCGCTTCGTTGCCGAGCACCCGGAGCACAAGGGCGCCATCGCCTTCCTCATCACCAGCGACGAGGAAGGCCCGGCGCACCATGGCACCAAGGCCGTGGTGGAACGCCTGGCCGCCCGTGGCGAGCGCCTGGACTGGTGCATCGTCGGCGAGCCCTCCAGCACCACCCTGGTGGGCGACGTGGTGAAGAACGGCCGTCGTGGCTCCCTTGGCGCCACCCTCACCGTACGCGGCGTGCAGGGCCACGTGGCCTACCCGCACCTGGCGAAGAACCCGATCCACCTGGCCGCCCCGGCGCTGGCCGAACTGGCGGCGGAGCATTGGGACGACGGCAACGCCTTCTTCCCGCCCACCAGCTTCCAGGTCTCCAACCTCAACGCGGGCACCGGCGCGACCAACGTCATCCCCGGCGAGCTGAAGGCGGTGTTCAACTTCCGCTTCTCCACCGAATCCACCGTCGAAGGCCTGCAGCAGCGGGTCAACGCCATCCTCGACAAGCACGGCCTGGACTACCACGTGGAGTGGGCCCTGTCCGGCCTGCCGTTCCTCACCGAACCCGGCGAACTGCTGGACGCGGTCGCCGCCAGCATCAAGGCGGTGACCGGCCGCGAGACCACACCCTCCACCAGCGGCGGCACCTCCGATGGTCGCTTCATCGCCACCATGGGCACCCAGGTGGTCGAGCTGGGTCCGGTCAACGCCACCATCCACCAGATCAACGAGCGCGTCCTCGCCAGCGACCTGGACCTGCTGACCGACATCTACCAACAGACCCTCGTCCGCCTGCTGGCCTGATCATGCTCACCTGCCCCCTCTGCCAGAGCGCCCTGACGGCGCTCGACAACGGTGTCGTGTGCCCCGCCGGCCACCGCTTCGACCGCGCCCGCCAGGGCTACCTGAACCTGCTGCCGGTGCAGCACAAGAAGAGCCGCGACCCGGGCGACAACGCCGCCATGGTGGAAGCCCGTCGGCGCTTCCTCGATGGCGGCCACTACGCCCCCCTGGCATGCCGCCTGGCGGAACTGGCAGCCGCGCGCCAGCCAGGCCGCTGGCTCGACATCGGCTGTGGCGAGGGCTATTACACCGCCCAGCTCGCCGCAGCCCTGCCGGAAGCCGACGGCTATGCGCTGGACATCTCCCGCGAGGCGGTCAAGCGTGCCTGCCGCCGCACACCCAATCTCACCTGGCTGGTGGCGAGCATGGCCCGCGTGCCCCTGGCCGACGCCAGTTGCCAATTGCTGGCCAGCGTCTTCAGCCCGCTGGACTGGCAGGAGGCGCAGCGCCTGCTGGCCCCCGGAGGCGCCCTGCTGCGCATGGGCCCCACGCGGGTGCACCTGCTGCAGCTGCGCGAGCGCATCTACGACGAGGTGCGCGACTACGATGACCAGAAGCACCTGGCATTGATTCCCACCGGCATGGCCCTGGCCCACAGCGAAACCCTGGAGTACACCCTGCACCTGGACAGCGCCGAGGCCCGTGCCGACCTGCTGGCGATGACGCCGCACGGCTGGCGCGCCAGTGCCGAGCGCCGCGCCGCAGTGATCGCTGAGCCGTTCGACGTGACGGTGTCCATCCGCTACGACTGGATCACCAAGGCCTAGCCCCGGCAGACTCGAAATAGCGCCCACTCCCTCTTAAACTTGCAGCCTCACGAGTGACCGCCCCGCGCACCGGCCGGGGCCCCGCCAGGACCTTCCCATGCGCCAACCCGATATCGAGATCTACCTGAAGGACGCCGAACAGGACGCCGTCACCGCCTGGCTGAGCGAAGCCATCGGTCCCTGCAGCGACTGGCAGGCGCGTGGCCAGACCTTCAAATGCCGCGCGGGCGACATCCCGGTGACCTGGCTGCCCAAGGCCGTTGGCAAGTGGCACAGCCTTCTGCTGGAAAGCGACGCCACCCCCTGGGACAGCGATCTGGCCTGCGCCCAGGCGGCCCACCAGGCGCTGGGCGTGGAGATCCGCTGTGCCCCCGGCGGTTGGGACGAAGCCCAGGGCGAGGAAGACGCCGACCGCTGGCTCAAGGTCAATGCCGACGGCGTCAGCGAGATCACCTGGCGTACGGACTGACCCCTCCCGCTGCAGACGAACCCGGCCCCGGCCGGGTTCTTTCATTCCGGCCCTCTTACGTCGCCTTGTTCATGAAGCCGCTGCAGCTTCACCCCCGAAACAACCGCAGCACATCGCCGCCGGATTCGACAAACCCCGCGTGAAATGACCTACACACGGAGCAGACGGACGGACTTTGACAATCATTCTCATTCTAATTAGTATCGCCATCCATCGAATCCAACCACAGGTGCCGGTCCCCATGTACGTCTGCCTCTGCCAAGGTGTCACCGACGGTCACATCCGCGAAGCGATCTACGAAGGTTGCTGCAGCTACCGTGAAATCCGCGAGACGCTCGGCGTCGGCACCCAGTGCGGTAAATGTGCCTGCCTGGCCAAGCAGGTGGTACGCGAGACCCTCACCGAGATGCAGTCCAGCCAGGCCGCCCTCGCCTACCCGGCAACTTTCGTACCGGCCTGAAAACCCCCTTATGAAGAACCGGACCTCGAGTCCGGTTTTTTTATGCCCGAAAATCAAGCAGTTAGCGACAAGACGCGGACTTGAAGCGTTCGTATTCAGATTCAAATTATCTTATATATCAAGTACTTACGTTGACACCCTGGCGAAACTGGTTAAAATTCCGTCACTCAACCCCTTGTGTGGCAGGACCTCCTCATGAAAGGCGACAAGAAAGTCATCCAGCATCTCAACAAGATCCTCGGCAACGAACTGGTGGCCATCAACCAGTACTTCCTGCACGCCCGGATGTACGAGGACTGGGGCCTGAAGAAGCTCGGCGAGCACGAGTACCACGAGTCCATCGACGAGATGAAGCATGCCGACAAGCTCATCAAGCGCATCCTTTTCCTGGAAGGCATCCCGAACCTGCAGGACCTGGGCAAGCTGATGATCGGCGAGAACACCAAGGAAATGCTCAGCAGCGACCTGAAGCTGGAGCACAACGCCCTGCCCGATCTGAAGGCCGCCATCGCCTACTGCGAAAGCGTCGGTGACTACGGCAGCCGCGAACTGCTCGAAGACATCCTCGAGTCCGAGGAAGAGCACATCGACTGGCTGGAAACCCAGCTGGGCCTGATCGAGAAGGTCGGCCTGGAGAACTACCTGCAGTCGCAGATGGACGAGTAAAACACCCGCCCATGAAAAAGCCCCGCGATGCGGGGCTTTTTCATTTCAGCGGGAGACTCAGGCGCCGGCCTTGCTCACCGCATCCTTGATCAGTTGCTGCAGCTCACCCTTCTCGTACATCTCGACGAGGATGTCGCTGCCGCCGACCAGTTCACCGGCCACCCACAGCTGCGGGAAAGTCGGCCAGTTGGCGTACTTGGGCAGGTTGGCGCGGATTTCCGGGTTCTGCAGGATGTCGACGTAGGCGAACTTCTCGCCGCAGCCCATCAGGACCTGGGCAGCACGGGCGGAGAAACCGCACTGGGGAGCATTGGGAGAGCCTTTCATGTACAGCAGGACGGTGTTGTTGGCGATCTGCTCTTTGATGGTTTCGATGATATCCATGGCTACCTCGGCTGAACTATCCGACTACAGGGTCGGCGCGGTGGCGGCATTGTAACGGAAGTCCGAGCATGTCGCTCGGACTTGCACCGCCACTTTTCAGGCGGCCACCACCTCCACCGGAACACCATTCAGCGCAGCATTACCGGACACCGCATCGAGAAACCGCTCGTCGGTCAGGTCATTGGCACTGGCCCCTGGCAACTCGGCGGCGATCGCCATCATCACCCCGGGCCGCCCATGGCCCCAGCCATGGGGCAGGCTCACCACGCCGGGCATCATTTCCAGGCTCGCGGCCACCTCCACCTCGATGCTGCCGACCCGCGAACGCACCCTCACCCGCTGGCCATCGGCCAGACCGCGCCGGGCGAGGTCGTCCGGGTGCATGAGCAACTGGTGGCGCGGCTTGCCCTTCACCAGGCGGCGGTAGTTGTGCATCCAGGAGTTGTTGCTGCGGACATGCCGCCGGCCGATCAGCACCAGCTCACCGGCCACCGGAGCGGGGTGCTCGGCGAACCGGGCCAGGTCCCGCATGAACAGCGCCGGGGCCGCCACCACACAGCGCGCCTCGGTCTTGAGGCGGCCGGCCAGGTTCGGCTTGAGCGGCCCCAGGTCCAGCCCGTGGGGATGCTCCGCCAGGCGCGCGACGGAAAGCCCCCAACTGGAGCGCTCGCCATAGGGGCCGAAGCGCAGCCCCATGTCGATCATCTGCCGCGGCGGCAGGGTCGGCTTCAGCTCCACGCCGGTGCGCGCCGCGAAGGCCCGGGCCAGCCCGACGAAGATCTCCCAGTCATCCAGCGCACCGGCGGGCTTGGCCAGCACCGACTCGTTGAAGCGGGTGACGTTGCGCACCGCGAACAGGTTGAAGGTGGTGTCGTAGTGATCGTGCTCAAGCGGCGCGGTCGGCGGCAGGATCAGGTCGGCGTAGCGCGTCGTCTCGTTGATGTAGAGGTCTACGCTGACCATGAACTCCAGGCCGTCCAGCGCCTGCTCCAGGCGCCGCCCGTTGGGGGTGGAGAGCACCGGGTTGCCGGCTACCGTGACCAGGGCGCGGATCTGCCCTTCGCCCGGCGTGAGCATCTCCTCGGCCAGCGCCGAAACAGGCAGCTCGCCGCCGTACTCCGGCAGGCCCGCGACCCGACTGTGCCAACGGCCGAAGTGCCCGCCGGAGGTGGTCGACACCAGATCCACCGCCGGCTCGGTGCAGAGCACGCCGCCAGGCTGATCGAGGTTGCCGGTGACCAGGTTGATCACCTGGATCAGCCACTGGCACAAGCTGCCGAACGCCTGGGTGGACACGCCCATGCGCCCGTAGCACACCGCCCGTTCGGCAGCGGCGAAGTCGCGCGCCAACTGGCGGATCACCGTCGGCTCGATGCCGCAACGCGGCCCCATGGCCTCGGCGGTGAAGGGCGCCACGGCCTGGCGCACGGCGTCGAGACCGTCCACCGGCAGGTGGCTGCCCCGGCCGAGGCCTTCCTCGAACAGGGTGCTGAGCATGCCCAGCAGCAGGGCCGCGTCCTGACCCGGCCGCACGAACAGGTGCTGGTCAGCGATGGCAGCCGTCTCGCTGCGCCGCGGGTCCACCACCACCAGACGCCCGCCCCTGGCCTTGATCGCCTTCAAGCGCTTTTCCACATCCGGCACCGTCATGATGCTGCCGTTGGAGGCCAGCGGATTGCCGCCGAGGATCAGCATGAAATCGGTGTGGTCGATGTCCGGGATCGGGATCAGCAGCCCATGACCGTACATCTGGTGGCTCACCAGGTGGTGGGGCAACTGGTCCACCGAGGTGGCGGAGAAGCGGTTGCGGGTCTTCAGCAGGCCGAGGAAGTAGTTGCTGTGGGTCATCAGCCCATAGTTGTGCACGCTGGGGTTGCCCTGGTACACGGCGACCGCCTGCTGCCCGTGGCGGGCCTGGATATCGGCCAGTCGCTCGGCCACCAGCGCAAAGGCCTCGTCCCAGCCAATGGGCTGCCACTCGCTGCCGGCACGGCGCATGGGCTGGCGCAGGCGATCGGGGTCGTTCTGGATGTCTTGCAGGGCCACGGCCTTGGGGCAGACATGCCCACGGCTGAAGCTGTCCTGCGGGTCGCCCTTGATGGAGAGGATGTGCCGCGAACCGTCCGCACGCTCCTCGGTTTCGATGGCCAGGCCGCAGATGGCCTCGCACAGGTGGCATGCACGGTAGTGAACGGACTTGGTCATGGCCTTGCCTCATGTTCTTGTTCGAAACGACCGGTCGGGTCGCAATCGCTGAACTATGGAAGCAGGGCTGCCGCTTGACCAGCGGCTTAAGCGATGTGAATCGGCAGGCATCAAGCCTGCCGATTCGGGTGGTGCGGGCTTACTTGATGGAGCGGATGGTGCCCTTGTTGCCCACGACCCTGGCGCTGACTTTCTTGAACACGAAGTAGTCGTCGATGTTCAGCTCGTAGCGCGGGGCGACGATCAGGTCGGCGCCGGAGTTCTTCACGGCCTTGAAGGCAGCAGCGGACTTGACCGCGCCAACCGGATCGGGACCGAACGGCAGGCCGGAGGAAGCGCCGCCGTAGGTGACGCCGTCAGCGAACTGGCTGTCGCCACCGAACTGGATGAAGTTGAACAGGATGTTCACTTCGGACTGCCCGCTGATCGACTCACCGACGGCAACGTCGGCTTTCAGGTCGGTCTGGACTTCGGCTTCCAGGGCGGAAGACGGCTGGCTGATGTGGTAGCTGCTGCAGCCGGTTACCGAAGCAATCAGCGCCATCAGGGCAGCGGGCATCAGGAACTTTTTCATGTGGTACTCCATGTCTGGGAATGTGCCTCGGTCCTGTTCCACGTTTTGATGGACCGAGCCCCGGACCGGGTCCGATCCGGGGAGGCGACACCCTACAGCCCTGGCTTTTTTCCCATCAGTTCATGACTTCCCAAGCTGCCGTCAGGCTCATTCCCGCCGCTTCGACGAAGCATCTGCGGGGGCAATTTGCGCCTATGCGTAATTTCCTTATAAGATCGCGCCTTCCCCATTCCGTCGCCCCCGAGCGGCCCAGCCCGCCGGTCCCGCCTGCTTTTCCTCGAAAAACCCGGCCCGGACTTGCGGCCAGCGGCAACAAAAAAGGTAGTCAGCAATGAGCGCAAGGCATTTTCTCTCCCTGATGGATTGCACCCCCCAGGAGCTGAGCAGCCTGATCCGTCGAGCCATCGAGCTGAAGGACCTGCGCCATCGAGGGGTGCTCTACGAGCCGCTCAAGAGCCGCGTGCTGGGGATGATCTTCGAGAAAGCCTCTACCCGTACCCGGCTGTCCTTCGAGGCCGGCATGATCCAGCTCGGCGGCCAGGCGATCTTCCTGTCCCCGCGTGACACCCAACTGGGCCGTGGCGAGCCGATAAGCGACTGCGCCATCGTCATGTCGCGCATGCTCGATGCGGTGATGATCCGCACCTTCGCCCACAGCAAGCTGGTGGAGTTCGCCGCCCACTCCCGCGTGCCGGTGATCAATGGCCTGTCGGACGACCTGCACCCCTGCCAGTTGCTGGCCGACATGCAGACCTTCCAGGAACACCGCGGCTCGATCCAGGGCAAGACCGTGGCCTGGATCGGCGACGGCAACAACATGTGCAACTCCTACATCGAGGCGGCGATCCAGTTCGGCTTCCACCTCAACATCGCCTGCCCCGAGGGCTACGAGCCCAACGCGGCGCTGGTGGCCCAGGCCGGCGAGCGCGTCCGCGTCATGCGTGACCCGCGCGAAGCCGTGCGTGGCGCCCACCTGGTGAGCACCGATGTGTGGACCTCCATGGGCCAGGAAGAGGAAACCGAGCGCCGCCTGGCCCTGTTCGCGCCCTACCAGGTGAACAAGGAAATGCTGGACCTGGCCGATGAAGCGGTTATCTTCATGCACTGCCTGCCGGCACACCGGGGCGAGGAAATCAGCATGGACCTGCTGGACGATCCCCGTTCAGTGGCCTGGGACCAGGCAGAAAACCGCCTGCACGCCCAGAAGGCGCTGCTGGAATTCCTCGTCGAACACGCGTCCAGAGCATGAGCCACGAACTGCTACTCAACCTGCGTGACCTGAGCTGCGGCTACCAGGATCAGCGCGTCGTCCAGAACCTCAACCTCCACCTCAACGCCGGGGACATCGGTTGCCTGCTGGGCCCCTCGGGCTGCGGCAAGACCACCACCCTGCGCGCCATCGCCGGCTTCGAGCCGGTGCTGGAAGGCGAGATCAGTCTAGCCGGCGAGGTCATCTCCCGCGCCGGCTACACCCTCGCTCCCGAGCGGCGGCGCATCGGCATGGTGTTCCAGGACTACGCCCTGTTCCCCCACCTCACCGTGGAGGAGAACGTCGGCTTCGGCATTCGCAAACACCCGCAGCGCGAGCGCATCGTCGGCGAGCTGCTGGAGCTGGTGAACCTCTCGGCCCTGGCCAAGCGCTTCCCCAACGAGCTGTCCGGCGGCCAGCAGCAGCGCGTCTCCCTGGCCCGCGCCCTGGCGCCGGAGCCGGCCCTGCTGCTGCTCGACGAACCCTTCTCCAACCTCGACGGCGAACTGCGCCGGCGTCTCAGCCACGAGGTCCGCGACATCCTAAAGGCCCGTGGCACCAGCGCCATCCTGGTCACCCACGACCAGGAGGAAGCCTTCGCCGTCAGCGACCAGGTCGGCGTGTTCAACAAAGGCCACCTGGAGCAGTGGGACACCCCCTACAACCTCTACCACGAGCCGGCGACCCCCTTCGTCGCCAGCTTCATCGGCCAGGGCTACTTCATCCGTGGCCAGCAGTTGAGCCCCGACACCGTGCAGACGGAGCTGGGCACCATCCGCGGCAACCGCGCCTACACCTGGCCGGAAGGCAGCGCAGTGGACGTACTGCTGCGCCCGGACGACATCGTCCCCGCCAGCGATGCCAGCCTCAAGGCCACCGTCACCGGCAAGACCTTCCTCGGCGCCGCCACGCTCTATCGCCTGCAACTGCCCACCGGCACCCAACTGGAAGCCATCTTCCCGAGCCATGCCGACCACGCACCGGGCCAGGAAGTGGGCATCCGCATCGCCGCCGATCACCTGGTGGTGTTCCCCGCACAGGGCAGCGTCGCCGCCCAACTCCCGGTGCAGGACAGCGGCGTCCGTCGCTACGTCACCGCCAGTTGATCCCGCCGCGCATCGGCGAGCCGCTCAAGGCTCGCTGACGCCATAGCGCCCCATCACCTTGCGCAGCTTGCCGTTCTCCCGGTAACGGGTCAGCCCCTCCTCGAAGATCGCGGCATAGCGGGCGCTGGCGGTCAGCGCCGGGGAAAAGGCCAGGTAGATGGCCACGTCCGGTGAGCGACAGCCCGCCAGGCGCAAGCGCTCGGAGGGCGGCAGAGTGGATTGCAGGTTGTCCATCACCCAGCTGTTCTCGATGGTCGCATCGAGTCGGCCGTGGCGGACCTTCTCCATGTTCATGTCCAGCGCCTGATCGCCGGCCACCACCTGCACCCGGTCCCCAACGCTGCGGTGCATACGGATGTAGGTGTCGATTTCCTGGCCGTAGCTGTAGCTGTTGATACTGCCCAGGCGCACCTGCGGCAGCGAAGGTAGCCCCTGGTAGCGCCAGGTCGCGTCCAGCGCCGTGTAGAAGCACATGCGCGAGATACCCGGCGCGGTAGGGGTGTAGACGAAATCCGGCGCGTCCTGGATGCCCGCGCCGATCACCGCGTTGACCTTGCCCGCCCGCGCATCGCTGAGTGCCCGGGCCCAGTTGACCACCCGGTACTCCACCTCGATGCCGGACTCGGCAAAGATCTCCCGCGCCAGTTCGACGAAGATGCCCGGCCGGGGTGAATCAGGCTGGCAATTGATCGGGCACCACAGGTCACCGGCAATGACCAGGGTCTCTGCCTTCGGCGAACCGGAAGCGAACAGCGCGACCATACCGACGAGCAGGGCCGCGGGGGTCAGACGTGCATCCTGTATGGTCAAGGCGAACTCCCTTCATGAGCGGCCGACCAGGCGTGCAACTACCCCTGGGAAGCCTCGCTGCGTACTCGCTGGACGGCATCCAGCCATCCTTCATAAAGCCTGGCCCGGTGGGCATCCGCCATGCGCGGCGCAAAGCGCTGCTGGCGGTGCCAGTGCCGGGCGATTTCGTCCAGGTCCCGGTACAACCCCGCCTTCAGGCCCGCCAGGTAGGCGGCGCCCAGGGCGGTGGTCTCGGTCACCTCGGGGCGCTCGACCGCCACACCGAGGATGTCCGCCAGGAACTGCATGACCCAATTGTTCTCCACCATCCCGCCGTCCACGCGCAGGGCGCTGGGCGCGGCGGCCCCGTCCTGACGCATGGCTTCCAGCAGGTCGCGGGTCTGGTAGCACACCGACTGCAGACCAGCGGTGACGATCTCCTTGATCCCGGTGTCGCGGGTCAGGCCGAAGATCGCCCCCCGGGCCTTCGGGTCCCAGTAGGGCGCCCCCAGGCCGGTGAAGGCCGGCACCAGGTAAACGCCACAGGCATCCCCGGTCTGCTCCGCCAGCGCCTCGGTATCCCGGGCGTGGCTGATCAACTTGATGCCATCGCGCAACCACTGAACTGCCGCACCGGCAACGAAGATACTGCCTTCTACAGCGTAGGTCACCTTCCCGTCCAAGCGGTAACCCACAGTAGTCAGCAGCCGATTGCGCGAAGTCACCGGCGTATCACCGGTGTTCTGGATCATGAAGCAGCCAGTGCCGTAGGTGCTTTTCACCATGCCCGGCTGGAAGCAGGCCTGGCCGATCAGCGCCGCCTGCTGGTCACCGGCCATGCCCAGCACCGGAATGGCGCTGCCCAGCAGACCGGCCTCGGTGATGCCGAACTCGGCGGAGCAGTCCAGCACCTCCGGCAGCAGGCTCGGCGGAATGTCGAACAGCTGCGTCAGGTGATCGTCCCAACGCTGCTCATGGATGTTGAACAGCAGCGTGCGCGAGGCGTTGGTGGCGTCGGTGCGGTGCACCTTGCCGCCGGTCAGGCGCCACAGCAGAAAGCAATCCACCGTGCCGAAACGCAGCTCACCGCGCTCGGCGCGCTCACGAGCCCCCGGCACGTTGTCGAGAATCCAGCGCAGCTTGGTGGCGGAGAAATACGGGTCGATCAGCAGCCCGGTGCGTCGTGACACCTCCTCGTCGTGCCCATCGGCCTTGAGGCTGGAGCAGTAGTCGGCGGTGCGGCGGTCCTGCCAGACGATGGCCGGGTGGATCGGCGTACCGGTCTCGGCGTCCCACACCAGGGTCGTCTCGCGCTGGTTGGTGATGCCGATGGCCGCGATCTGCGACGCCTGCAGCCCGCTCTGGCGGATGGCCTCGCGGCAGACCTTGAGCGTCGTCAGCCAGATTTCCTCGCCGTCGTGCTCCACCCAGCCGTCCTTCGGGAAGTACTGCTTGAACTCCGTCTGGGCGCGAGCAACAGGCAAGCCCTGGGCACTGAATACAATGGCGCGACTGCTGGTCGTGCCCTGGTCGATGGCAAGAAGGTACTGGGCCATTCCGGCTTCCTTGTTGTTATGGAGGGGTCATTCCCGCCCGATGGGGGCGAACTCGGCCTGGGTGTGTTCAGCCAGCACCTGCGCTGCCAATTCCACTTCCAGACCACGCCGGCCGGCGCTGACGTGGATGGTGGGATGGTCCAGCGCAGAGCGGTCGATGAAGGTGCGAAGACGTTTCTTCTGCCCCAGCGGGCTGATGCCGCCCACCAGGTAGCCGGTGGCACGCTGCGCCGCGTCGGCCTGGGCCATGTCGACCTTCTTGGCGCCTGCCGCATGGGCCAGGGCCTTCAGGTCGAGGCTGCCGGCCACCGGCACCACCGCCACCAGCAGCTCGCCCTTCTCGGTAGCCGCCAGCAGGGTCTTGAACACCCGCGCCGGCTCCAGACCGAGCTTTTCCGCTGCCTCCAGGCCATAGGAGGGCGCCTTCGGATCATGGGTATAGCTGAGCACACGGTGCTCGGCCTTGGCCTTCTTGAGCAGGTCGATGGCTGGGGTCATGTTCGAAAGTGAAAACAATGCGACGAAGTGGTCGTACCTTAGCTGAAAAGTCGCCGTTCGACAGCACGCCGCTATAATGCGCGACAAAAATTCGGGACTCCGTTCATGACCCTGGCCCCCCGCCAACAGAACATCCTCGACCTCGCCCGCGAACGCGGCTACGTCAGCATCGACGAATTGGCTCAGGCCTTCGCGGTGACGCCGCAGACCATCCGCCGCGACATCAACCAACTCGCGGAACAGGGCCTGCTGCGGCGAACCCACGGTGGCGCCGCAACGGATGCCTCGAGCACCCAGAACACCGCCTACGCCATGCGCGCCGGGCAGATGCGCGACGAGAAACAGCGCATCGCCGAAGCCGTGGCGGCGCAGATCCCCGACCACGCCTCGCTGTTCATCAACATCGGCACCACCACCGAAGCCATCGCCCGTGAGCTGATGGGACACAAGGGCCTGAAGGTCATCACCAACAACCTGCACGTTGCCGCCCAGCTCGCTGACCGGCCCGACTTCGAAGTGCTGGTGGCCGGCGGCACAGTGCGCAGTGACGGCGGCATCGTCGGCCCCTCGGCGGTGGACTTCATCCGCCAGTTCAAGGTCGACTTCGCCATCGTCGGCATCAGCGGCATCGACGAGGACGGCAGCCTGCTGGACTTCGACTACCAGGAAGTGCGCGTCTCCCAGGCCATCATCGACAACGCCCGCCAGGTATTCCTCGCCGCCGACTCCAGCAAGTTCGGCCGCAACGCCGTGGTGCGCCTGGGCTCCATCGCCCTGGTGAACCGCCTGTTCACCGACCACGCCCCCTCCCCCGCCCTGGCCCGGCTGATGGCCGAGCACAAGGTCAAGCTCGAACCGGTCTGATCGCCGCCTGCCTTTCGTCGCCCATCCCCCCACGACCGCTCGGCGGGGGTGGCGATTCGCCTTCGCTTCGACTAGCATTTTTCGGAAACGAACATTAGAAGTTCACTTTCGATTCAGGTGCCCTGCCATGCCCGCCTCGACGAAGCGTTCCGCGCCCATTTCCGAAGTCTATGACCTGGCCGTGATCGGCGGCGGCATCAACGGAGTCGGCATTGCCGCCGATGCAGCAGGCCGTGGCCTGTCGGTGTTCCTTTGCGAACGCGACGACCTCGCCCAGCACACCTCATCCGCCAGCAGCAAGCTCATCCACGGCGGCCTGCGCTATCTGGAGCACTACGAATTCCGCCTGGTGCGCGAGGCCCTCGCCGAACGCGAAGTGTTGCTGGCCAAGGCGCCGCACATCGTCCGTCCAATGCGTTTCGTACTGCCACATCGCCCGCACCTGCGCCCGGCGTGGATGATCCGCGCCGGCCTGTTCCTTTACGACCACCTCGGCAAGCGCGAGAAACTGCCCGGCTCCCGTGGCCTGCGCTTCGGCGTCGGCAGCCCGTTGCAGGCCGGTATCACACGCGGTTTCGAATACTCCGATTGCTGGGTCGACGACGCGCGCCTGGTGGTGCTCAACGCCATGAGCGCCCGCGAGCATGGTGCCCACATCCACAGCCGCACCCGCTGTGTCAGCGCCCGGCGCAGCAAGGGCCTGTGGCACATCCACCTGGAGCGTGCCGATGGCACCCTGCTGTCGATCCGCTCCCGGGTCCTGGTCAACGCAGCCGGCCCCTGGGTCGCCCGGCTGCTGAAGGACGACCTCAAGCAGAAGTCGCCCTACGGCATCCGCCTGATCCAGGGCAGTCACATCGTCGTGCCGCAGCTCTACGAAGGCGAACACGCCTACATCCTGCAGAACGAGGACCGCCGCATCGTCTTCGCCATCCCCTACCTGGGGCGCTTCACCCTGATCGGCACCACCGACCGCGAGTACCAGGGCGACCCGGCGAAGGTGGCCATCACCGAGGAAGAAACCTGCTACCTGCTCGACGTGGTCAACCAGCACTTCAAGAAGCAGATCAGCGCCGACGACATCCTGCGCACCTACTCCGGCGTGCGCCCGCTGTGCGACGACGAATCCGACGACCCGTCCGCCGTCACCCGCGACTACACCCTGGCGCTGGATGCCCACCCGGGCGAAGCCCCGCTGCTCTCGGTGTTCGGCGGCAAGCTCACCACCTACCGCAAGCTCGCCGAATCGGCGCTGGCGCAGCTCGCCCCCTTCTTCCCCAGCATGGGCGGCAGCTGGACCGCCGCCGCCACCCTGCCCGGCGGCGAGTCCATGGACAGCCAGGAGGCCCTGGCCGAAGCCCTCTGCGAACGCTACGGCTGGCTGCCCAACAGCCTGGCCCGGCGCTGGGCCGGCACCTACGGCAGCCGCGTGTGGAAACTGCTGGAAGGGGTCGGCAACCTCACCGACCTGGGCGAACACCTGGGCGGCGGCCTCTACACCCGCGAAGTGGACTACCTGTGCCGCGAGGAATGGGCACAAGACGCCGAAGACATCCTCTGGCGCCGCACCAAGCACGGGCTGTTCATGACTCCCGGCCAGCAGGAACGCCTCGCCCAGTACCTGATCCACCGCGCCCAGGCCGACGCGGCCTGAAGCCTTGCGGGCAGCGCTCGCTCCTACATCCCTGCCATGAATCGATGCGGCTCGCCGAGCGAACCGCATCCTACGGGCTGCTCCGTCCGTGGCATGGGCTGAGCTGTGCGAAGCCCATCGCAGGGTCTGCACAGCGCCATGAGTGAATCTGACGTAGCCCGGACTTCAGTCCTGGAGTTACCCCCGCTCCCGGGCTGAAGCCCGGGCTACGAAGGCCAAAGGCTTCGCGAGCAGCGCTCGCGCCTACATCCCCGCCATGAATCGATGCGGCTCGCCGAGCGAACCGCATCCTACGGGCCGCTCCGTCCGTAGGATGGGCTGAGCGGTGCGAAGCCCATCGCTGGGTCTGCACAGCGCCATGAGTGAGCCTGACGTAGCCCGGACTTCAGTCCGGGAAGTTACCCCCGCTCCCGGGCTGAAGCCCGGGCTACGAAGGCCAGATGCGGCTCGCCGAGCGAACCGCATCCTACGGGCCGCTCCGTCCGTGGCATGGGCTGAGCGGTGCGAAGCCCATCGCAGGGGCTGCACAGCGCCATGAGTGAATCTGACGTAGCCCGGACTTCAGTCCGGGAAGTCACCCCCGCTCCCGGGCTGAAGCCCGGGCTACGGGAGCCAAGAGACTTCGCGAGCAGAGCTCGCTCTACCCAGGCAGCGCCATCACAACTGCGCGAAGTGCCCGTCTGCCGACTGCCGATGAGCCATCAGGTGCGGCAACACCGCAGCCAGCAACGGCTCCTTGAAGGCGTCCTGGAAGCGATGGGCGAGGCCGGGGATCAACCGCAGTTCCGATCCCTTGATATGTGCCGCCACATGCACCCCGTGCATCACCGGCAGCAGCGGGTCGGCTGTGCCGTGTACCACAAGGGTCGGCACGTGCAGGCGGTTGAGCAGTTCCACCCGGCTCGGCTCGGCGAGAATCGCCAGCATCTGCCGCTGCACCCCCTCGGGATTGAACGCCCGGTCATAGGCCCGCGCAGCCTGCTCCAGCAGTTGCGCTCGGTCATCCGCCACCTGCGGGCTGCCCAGGGCAGCCAGCAGGTCGGCCTGCTGCTCCAGTGCCACCTGGCGGGTCGGTGCCTCGCGGCGGGCCAGCAGCGCCAGCAAGGCATCGCTGGGCGCCGGCAGGCCCTGGGCGCTGGAACTGGTCATCACCAGGGTCAGGCTCAGTACCCGCTCGGGGGCCATGTCCGCCAGGTGCTGGGCGATCATCCCGCCCATGCTGGCGCCAAGCACATGGGCTTCGCGCACCTGCAGGGCGTCCATCAGATGCAGCGCATCGCCGGCCATGTCCCGCAGGCTGTACGGCGCCTCCACGGGGAAGCCCAGGCGGTAGCGGATCACCTCATAGGTCAGATTCGCGCTGGGCGCCGACTGGGCCCAGGCAGACAGGCCAACATCACGGTTGTCGTAGCGGATGACGCGAAAACCCTGCTCGCACAGTGCCGCCACCACCTCGTCCGGCCAATGGATGAGCTGGCCGCCCAACCCCATGATCAGCAGCAGGGCCGGGTCATCGGCGTCACCGATGCTCTGGTAGGCCAGGCGCACGTCTCCCAGCGCCACCGTCTCGGTGGGTACGTGGGTGTCGCAGCGCGCAGCGGCAAAGGTAGGCAGGCCGCACAGCAATGCGGCGAGAAGAATGAACAGGCGCATGGTGGAAATCCGGAATGCAGAACCCCAGTGAAGCGCGATTCTGATGAATTCTCGCCATGCGCTCTGCCACAGAACCGTGACAGTTTGATGAAGGGCGCCAAACGGTCATGGCGCCCTTCCCCGCCGGCTCGTCAGGCGAACTCCGCACGCAACTGCCGCGCCGCCGCCACCATGTTCACCAGCGCCGCCTCGGCCTCCGGCCAGCCACGGGTCTTCAGACCGCAGTCGGGGTTGACCCACAGACGCTGTGGGTCGATGCGCCGCGCTGCCTTGCGCATCAGCTTGACCATCTCGGCGGTGTCCGGCACCCGGGGCGAGTGGATGTCGTAGACGCCCGGGCCGATCTCGTTGGGGTAGGCGAAAGCTTCGAACGCCCTCAACAGTTCCATGTCCGAACGGGAGGTCTCGATGGTGATGACGTCCGCATCCATCGCCGCGATGGACTCGATCACATCGTTGAACTCGCTGTAGCACATGTGGGTGTGAATCTGAGTGTCGTCGCGCACCCCGCTGGCCGCCAGACGGAACGCCTCGGTGGCCCACTCCAGGTAATGGGCCCAGCCGCTGTGGCGCAGGGGCAGCCCCTCGCGGAAAGCCGCCTCGTCGATCTGCACGATGCGGATGCCCGCCGCCTCCAGGTCCAGCACCTCGTCGCGGATGGCCAGCGCCAACTGGCGCGCCTGCACCTCACGGGGCACGTCCTCGCGGGGGAAGGACCACATCAGCATGGTCACCGGACCGGTGAGCATGCCCTTCATCCACTTGCCGGTCAGGCCCTGGGCATAGCGGATCCACTCCACCGTCATCGGCGCCGGGCGTGACAGGTCGCCAATGATGATCGCCGGCTTCACGCAGCGCGAGCCGTAGCTCTGCACCCAGCCGAAGCGGCTGAACACGTAGCCGTCCAACTGTTCGGCGAAGTACTCCACCATGTCGTTGCGCTCCGCCTCGCCGTGCACCAGCACGTCCAGCCCGAGGCGCTCCTGCACCTCCACCGCGTGGCGGATCTCGGCCTGCATCGCCTCGGTGTAGGCGGCGAGCGACAGGCGACCCTGGCGATAGGCCTGGCGCGCCAGGCGAATGGAGGCCGTCTGCGGGAAGGAGCCGATGGTGGTGGTCGGGAACGCCGGCAACCCCAGGCGCTCGCGCTGGTGGACGATGCGCTGGTCGAAGGGCGACCGGCGCTGACTGTCCTGCGGGCGGATCGCCGCCAGGCGCGCCGCCACCTCGGGCTTGTGGATGCGGGTACTGGCCGCACGCGCCGCCAACGCCTCGCGGCTTGCAGCCAGGGCCGCGAGCACCTCGGGGTGCTCCGGCTCGCGCAGGGCGCGAGCCAGCAGAGCCAGCTCGGTGCACTTCTGTACGGCAAAGGCCAGCCAGCTCTTCACCTCGGCGTCCAGGCGGTCCTCGCGGGCCAGGTCCACCGGGCAGTGCAGCAGCGAGCAGGAGGGCCCGACCCACAGCCGATCCCCAAGGCGCTCATGGGCATGGCGCAGCACCTCCAGCGCGCGATCCAGGTCGCAGCGCCACACGTTGCGGCCGTTCACCACGCCAAGGGACAGCACCTTGTAGGCCGGCAATCGGTCAAGGATGGTCGGGTACTGCTCAGGGGCACGTATCAGATCAATGTGCAGGCCGTCCACCGGCAGGCTGGCGGCCAGGCCGAGGTTGTCCTCCAGGCCGCCGAAGTAGGTGGCCACCAGCTTGCGCAGGGGCTCGCGCTGCAGCAGGTTGTAGGCCTGCTCGAAGGCCGTGCGCCAGTCCTGGGGCAGGTCCAGGGCGAGGATCGGCTCGTCGATCTGCACCCACTCCACGCCCTGCTCGGCCAGGCGCTGGAAGATCTCGCCGTACACCGGCAGCAAGTGCTCAAGCAGGTCCAGGCGGTCGAAGGCGCCACCCTTCGCCTTGCCCAGCCAGAGGTAGGTCAGCGGGCCGAGCACCACCGGCTTCACCGCATGGCCCAGCGCCAGGGCTTCGTCGACCTCCTCGAAGAGCTGCTCCCAGCCGAGGTGGAAGGTCTGGCCGGCGCTGAATTCGGGGACCAGGTAGTGGTAGTTGCTGTCGAACCACTTGGTCAGCTCCTGGGCGTGTCCGCCGCAGCAGCCGGCCCCCACACCACGGGCCATGGCGAACAGGGTCGCCAGGGTCGCGCAACCATCCGCCGGGCGGAAGCGCTCCGGCACCGCACCGACCATCAGGGAATGGGTGAGCACCTGGTCGTACCAGGCAAAGTCGCCCACCGGTAGCAGCTCGATGCCCGCCTCGGCCTGCAGACGCCAGTGCTCGGCACGCAGGGTGCGGCCCACGTCGCGCAGGCCGGCTTCGTCCAGCTCGCCCTTCCAATGGGCTTCAAGGGCCTTCTTCAGCTCGCGATCGCGACCGATGCGGGGAAAGCCGAGGGAGTGTACCCGGACCATGTCTGTCTCCTTGTCTGTGAATGCCGGGCATTCTGGGCACCCACAGAACATGAGACAAACTCATAAAATTCTCTTTCAACTCAAATAACGCTCATGCAGACCCGAGCGTTCATGTGCCTGATTTGAAGCGCGTGAAAGCACGGGTCAGGGCACGATTGAAGGCCGAGCCGTTGTCGTTCTTGGTGTACAGCCGGGCGCGCACCTCGGTCGGCGGGTAGGTGCCGGGGTCGGCGAGGATGGCCGGGTCCACCGTGGCCGAAGCCGCCGTCACCGCGTTGGCGTAGCCGATGCTGTTGGTGATCGGGCCGATCACGTCCGGCCGCATGAGGAAGTCCATCAGCGCCAGGCCCTCGCGGGGGTGCGGTGCATCCGCCGGGATGACCATCGCATCGAACCAGATCTGCGCCCCCTCCCGCGGAATCGAATAGCGGATGTGGTAGGGCTTGCCAGCCTGGGTCGCCTGGCTGGCGGCCACTGTTGCATTGCCGTTCCAGGCCATCGCCAGGCAGGTGTTGCCGTTGGCCAGGTCGTTGATGTTGCGGTCATTGGCGAAGTAGCGGATCGAGGGGCGGACCTTTGCCAAGTGCTCGGCAGCTTTTTTAAGGTCGTCCAGGTCCTGGCGGTTGATGTCCAGGCCGAGGTAGCGCATGGCCGCGCCGAACACCTCGTTGGGGTCGTCCAGCAGGCTCACCCCGCAATCGGCGAAACGCGCCACCACTGCCGGGTCCATCAGCATCGCCCAACTGTCCACCGGGGCATCGGCCATGCGCGTGCGGATGGCCTCCTCCTGGTAGCCGAAGCCGGTGGTGCCCCAGGCATAGAGCCCGGCATAGCGGTTGCCCGGGTCGAAGGCCGCCATGTGCTGGAGGAACTCATCCCCCAGCCCGGCAAAGTGTGGCAGCGCCCCCTTGTCCAGGGGCTGCACCGCACCACTGCGGATCGCCCGCTGCAGGTGCTGGCCGGCGGTCAGCACCAGGTCGTAGCCGCTGTGACCGGTGAGCAGCTTGGTCTCCATCGA
The DNA here is from genome assembly GCF_001728945.1 of Pseudomonas sp. ENNP23. NCBI lineage: Bacteria > Pseudomonadati > Pseudomonadota > Gammaproteobacteria > Pseudomonadales > Pseudomonadaceae > Pseudomonas > Pseudomonas sp. ENNP23. The sequence goes on along the minus strand of NZ_LYSP01000030.1, from coordinate 12,322 downwards.
CTCCAGGGAGTCGAAGTGATCGGCCACCACGCGGATGCCCGTCTCGGCCTGGAAGCGCGAGAGGGTATCCGGGGCCATGTACTCGCCCCAGATGAACAGGTTGACCTGCCGGGGCGCATCCTCGGCCTGGGCCCCCAGGCCCAGGCCGAGCAGGAGTACGGCGACGAGTGGGCGCATAGTGCCTCCTAGCGCTGCCGCGCGGCGTATTGCGGCATGGTGATGCAGGCGACGTTGCCGCCCCCCAGGAGGATCTCGCGGGATGCACCGATGCCGAGGATGCGGTGCTGCGGGAACAGATCCGCCAGTGTGGCCTGGGCGATCTCGTCGCACGGGTCGTTGAACAGCGGCAGCACGATGGCCGAATTGCCGGCGTAGTAGTTGATATAGGACGCGCAGATACGGGTGCCGGCTTGGCGCAGGTGGGTACCGTCCACCTGATCCAGGCCCTCGGCCTCCTCCGCCGTCCACTCCAGCACGCGCGGCTGCGGCAGCTTGTGTACCTCCAGCGCGCGGCCACGCGCATCACGGGTGCTGCGCAGGATGTCGTAGGCCTCCTGGTAGATCTCCCACTGCGGGTCGCTGCGGTCGTCGGTCCACTGCATCACCACCACGCCGGGGCGGACGAAGCAGGCCAGGTCGTCGATGTGGCCATCGGTCTCGTCGAACTTGCAGCCACGGGGCAGCCAGATGACCTGGTCGGCGCCCAGGTAGTCGCACAGGCGCCCGGTCATTTCCGTCTTGCCCAGGTGAGCGTTGCGGTTGCGGTTGAGCAGGCATTGCTCGGTCGTCAGCAGGGTGCCCTGGCCGTCGCTCTGGATACCGCCCATCTCGGCGATGAAGGGCGCGCGGTAACGGTCGTAGCCCTCGATCTCGAGAATCTTCTGGGCGATCTGGTCGTCCTTGTCCCAGGGATAGTAGAGGCCGCCGTCGAGGCCGCCATAGGCGTTGAACTCGAAGTCCACGCCGCGCACCTCACCGCTGGCGTCATTGACCAGGAAGGCCGGCCCGCTGTCGCGGAACCAGGTGTCGTTGCAGGTCATCTCCACCACGCGCACATGCTGGGGCAGCAGGCGGCGAGCATTGGCGTACTGAGCCGCCGAGGCACAGACGGTGACCGGCTCGCTGCTGGCGATGGCGGTGACGATATCGACCCAGACCTTCTGCGCCGGCTTGGCACCGTTGCGCCACACATCCGGGCGCTCCGGCCAGCCCAGCCAGCAACGGGCCTTGGTTTCGAACTCGCCGGGCAGGCGGAAGCCGTCGGCCTTGGGCAGAGAGGTCAGGGTGCGTGCCATGTTCAGGTCCTCGTGGGGGATGGGAATGCCCCGACAGTACCCGCGCCGACGCGCTGGCGACCAATGACCTTTTTCAGTCAATTCATGAATTCAATTCACACATCAGCCAACTGATCACTGAACCAATCAACGAATTGCGCCACCGCCGGCTTGTCCAGCCGCAGGCGCTCGCACACCAGCGCGTACTGCCCGAGGGACGGCACCTGGGCCGCGAACGGCCTCACCAGCCGCCCGCTGGCCAGGTCCTCGGCGCTGGTGAGGTTGTCGCCAATCGCCACACCCTGGCCCCGTGCCGCCGCCTCCATGGTCAGCCCCGCGTGGCCCAGGTAAAGGTGCCGGGCCGGGCGCAGGTCGGCGGCGTGGGTGGCCAGCCAGGCGTTCCAGGTCTTGCCGTCCTGGTCGTCGTGCAACAGGCAGTGGCGCGCCAGGTCCCGGGGGTGCTTGAGGGGCGACTGGTTGAACAGGCCCGGGCTGCACACCGGGAAGAACTGCAGGGTCGGCAGCGGCCGCACGAAGTAGCTGCTGGCATCCTCCGGGCCGGTGCCGTAGATGATCGCCAGGTCCATTTCCGCACCGGGCAACTGCGCCTCCAGCGCCTGCTCGTGGAGGTGCAGGGTGATCTGCGGGTGGCGCTCGGTGAAGTCCGCCAGCCGCCCCACCAGCCACTTCTGCGCCAGCTCGGTGGTCACTGCCACCCGCAACTGAGCCTGGGAGCCGGGGTCGCGCAGCTCATCGCAGGCATCGAAGATCAGCTCGAAGGCCTGCTGCAGGCTGTGCAGCAGGCGCCGCGCCGGCGCATTGGGCCGGACCTGCCGCCCTTCGCGCTCGAACAGCGTCACCCCGAGCTGCTCCTCCAACTGGCGGATCTGGTGGCTCACCGCACTGTCGGTAACGCACAGTTCCTGGGCGGCACGGCCGAAATGCGCATGGCGCGCGGCCGTCTCGAAGGTGCGCAGGGCGGTGAGCGAAGGCAGGCGACGCATGGCAGAAGGCTCCCGGAAACGGACGGCGCATGCTGGCGCAAGGCGCAGGCTGCGACAAGGGCGCCGCTCGACACCCGCCGAGCGGATGAAGGAAACTCATGCCCCTTCGCCTCTTCACCAGTTCCACTCATGGACGGGAGCCCACGCATGCTCGAAGTACGCCACCTCAAGACCCTGCATGCCCTGCGCGAGGCCGACAGCCTGGTGGAAGCCGCCGAGCGCCTGCACCTCACCCAGTCCGCCCTCTCCCATCAGTTCAAGGAGCTGGAGGAGCGCCTCGGTCTGCCGCTGTTCATCCGCAAGACCAAACCGGTGCGCTTCACCAGCGCCGGCCTGCGCCTGCTGCAACTGGCCGACAGCGTACTGCCGCAGATGCGCGCCGCCGAACGCGACCTGGCACGCCTGGCCGGCGGCACTGCCGGGCGCCTGCACATGGCCATCGAGTGCCACAGTTGCTTCCAGTGGCTGATGCCCACCATCGACCAGTTCCGCGACGCCTGGCCGGAAGTGGAGCTGGACCTGGCCTCGGGCTTCTCCTTCGCCCCGCTGCCGGCCCTGGCCCGGGGCGACCTGGACCTGGTGGTGACCGCCGACCCCATCGAGCTGCCGGGTATCAGCTACGTGCCGTTATTCACCTACGAAGCGCTGCTGGCCGTGGCCAACCAGCACCCGCTGGCGGGCAAGCCCTACGTGGTGCCCGAGGATCTGGAGAGCGAAATCCTCATCACCTACCCGGTGGAGCGCGACCGCCTCGACGTGTTCACCCGCTTCCTCGAACCAGCCGACGTCGAACCCGCGCAAATCCGCACCGCCGAGCTGACGGTGATGATGATGCAACTGGTGGCCAGCGGCCGTGGCGTGTGCTGCCTGCCCAACTGGGCGCTGCACGAATACAGCTCGCGGGGCTACGTCACCGCCAAGCGCCTGGGCGACAAGGGCCTGTACGCCACCCTGCACGCCGCCATCCGCGCCGACATGCTCGACGCCCCCTTCATGCGCGACTTCCTCCTCACTGCCAAGGACACCTCCTTCGCCACCCTCGAAGGCGTCAGCGCCGCACGTTGATGCGCAACCCACCGACACCATCCCTGTAGTGCGTAGGGTGGACCGCGCTTCACCGGTCCACCGTCGGGGCCACCCGCAGCACCGCTGCCGGACGCAAAAAGCGACGTCCACCCAACGCATGCAGTAGCCCGGACTTCAGTCCGGGGAAGGTCCCGCCCCGCTCCCGGGCTGAAGCCCGGGCTACAGCGCCCCTTGCCGAGCGTAGGGTGGACCTCGCTTCACCGGTCCACCGCCGGGGCCACCCGCAGCACCGCTGCCGGACGCAGAAAGTGACGTCCACCCAACGCATGCAGTAGCCCGGACTTCAGTCCGGGAAAGCTCCCCCGCTCCCGGGCTGAAGCCCGGGCTACAGCGCCCCTTGCCGAGCGTAGGGTGGACCTCGCTTCACCGGTCCACCGCCGGGGCCACCCGCAGCACCGCTGCCGGACGCAGAAAGTGACGTCCACCCAACGCATGCAGTAGCCCGGACTTCAGTCCGGGGAAGGTCCCGCCCCGCTCCCGGGCTGAAGCCCGGGCTACAGTGCCCCTTGCCGAGCGTAGGGTGGACCACGCTTCACCGGTCCACCGTCGGGGCCACCCGCAGCACCGCTGCCGGACGCAAAAAGCGACGTCCACCCAACACATGCAGTAGCCCGGACTTCAGTCCGGGGAAGGTCCCGCCCCGCTCCCGGGCTGAAGCCCGGGCTACAGTGCCCCTTGCCGAGCGTAGGGTGGACCACGCTTCACCGGTCCACCGTCGGGGCCACCCGCAGCACCGCCGCCGGACGCAAAAAGCGGCGTCCACCCAACGCATGCAGTAGCCCGGACTTCAGTCCGGGGAAGGTCACCCCGCTCCCGGGCTGAAGCCCGGGCTACAGCGCCCCTTGCCGAGCGTAGGGTGGACCGCGCTTCACCGGTCCACCGTCGGGCCACCCGCAGCACCGCCGCCGGACGCAAAAAGCGGCGTCCACCCAACACATGCAGTAGCCCGGACTTCAGTCCGGGAAAGCTCCCGCCCCGCTCCCGGGCTGAAGCCCGGGCTACGTGCGCTAGAACAACGCCAGGCTGTAGCTCAGGATCACCCGGTTCTCGTCCACGCCCCGGCCCACGCTGGTGCGGTAGACGGCGTTGCGCCAGGTCAGCCCCAGGTCCTTGAGCGGGCCGCTCTGCACCACGTACCTGAGGTCCGTGTCGCGCTCCCAGCCATGCACCGAGCGGCCGTCGCCCAGCTCGCCGTCCCCGGCCTTGAAGTAGCGGGTCATCAACGCCAGGCCCGGCACGCCCAGGGTGGCGAAATCGAAGTCGTAGCGCAGCTGCCAGGAGCGCTCGCCACGCTCGGCGAAGTCGTAGTACTGGCCGAAGTTGACCAGGTAGGCGTCGGCCCCCTGCACGTAGGGGAAGGCCGTGCGGCCGCTCATGCGCTGCAGACCCAGGCCCAGTGCATGGCCATCGTGACGGCGGTAGGTGAACAGCGCGCCGAGGGCGCGGTTGTCGATCTCGCGGCGCCAGCCGGTGCTGGCATCGCGGCTGTCGAACAGGCGCAGGTCCAGCTCCAGGCGGTCCCCGCCCAGGGGCACGCGGCCCTTGAGGCCTAAGAAATCCTGCCGGTAGAGGTCTTCCAGTTCGGCATGGTGGTAGCTCAGCGTCCAGCCGGGGCGTGCCTCCCAGTCCACCCCGGCCAGGTCCAGGTGCCCGGCGCGCGGCCCGGCGGTGAAGCGCTTGTTGCGGTTGTACAGAGCCAGGTCGCTACGCCCACCCTCATTGCGCTGGCTCACCTCGTCCAGCCGCGCCAGGGTGAAACCCAGGCCCTCCCATTCGCGGGATTCCACCAGCCCGCCGTGGAAGGTCTGCGGGAACAGCCGACCATTGTTGGGCTGCAGGGTGGGCAGCCTGGGCACCAGGGCGCCGAGCTTCAGCTCGCTACGCGACACCCGCGCCTTGAAGGTCCCGTCGAGGCGGCCGTAGTCGTCGGCGGCGCGGCCATCGTCCTGCACTGCCAGCAGCCCGGTGCCGGAACGACCCTTGCCGGAGTCCAGCTTCAGGCCCAGGCGCCCCATGGCGTCGAGGCCGAAACCGACGGTGCCGGCGGTGTAGCCGGAGCGATAGTCGAGGAGGAAGCCATGGGCCCATTCCTCGTGCCGCGAGTCGCCCGCGCCATCACGGAAATCGCGGTTCATGTAGAAGTTGCGCATCTGCAGGGTGGCGCTGGAGGCCTCGATGAAACCATCGGCGGCCAGGGCGCAGGGGGCCGCGCCGCCCAGCAGCAGGGCAGTGAATGCAGCGGGGTGTTTCTTGTTGTTATGCATGGTGCTCTCCAAGGCTCGGGGCGAGCGGCGGGCGCGCCCTCCATCACGAAGCGCTCAAGGGCGCTCCAGGACCACGGCCACGCCCTGGCCCAGCCCCACACCGAGGCTGACCAGGGGGTCGCGCGGGTTCTTGCATTGCAGGGTGCGGCAGACGGTCAGCGCCGGGGGCGCCCGGCGAATGGCCGAGGGCGATGGCACCGCCGTGGCGGCCGATCGGAGTGCGCAGGCCCGCATGGCTAGAGGCGTCGAGCATCAGTCTTCTCCCGAATGGGGTGGCTGTCCGGTGTGCAGCAGGGACAGGCCCAGCTGCGCGCGGCGGCGTAGCCAGGGGCTGGGGCGGTAGCGCGGGTCACCGCTGAGGGTGTGCAGGCGCTGGAGGATCGACAGCACCCGCGCCGGCCCCAGGCGGTCACCCCAGGCCAGCGGGCCGTGGGGGTAGCCGAGGCCGAGGCGCACGGCCAGGTCGATATCGGTGGGCGTGGCGATGCCCTGCTGGGCGATGTCGCAGGCCAGGTTGACGATACCGGCCAGGGTGCGCTGGACCACGAAGCCCGCGCTGTCGCGGATCACCGTGACCCTGCCGCCATCGGCCGCGAACAGGGCTCGCGCGGCCTCCAGGCAGCCCGCCCCAGTGGCGGGCGTGGGCATCAGGCAGCGGTGCGAGGCGCGCTCCGCCAGGGCGTCGAAGGCCACCACGCGCGTGGGGTCGAGTTCGAAGTGCAGCGCCGCTTCGGTGGCGTCCAGGCCCAGGGGAGCGAGCAGGCAGAGCGCGTCGGCGGAAGGCCGCTTGCCCTGCTCCAGCTCCGCGCCCATGCCGCTCAGCCAGGGGCGCAAGAGCGCGGCGTCGAAGCCCTCGTCCAGCCCCAGCCATACCGGCATCCGTGGGCCGCTGGCGCGCGGTTGCGGAACCGGCTCGGCAACCGCCGGATAGCGATGGAAACCACGCCCGCTCTTGCGCCCCAGATAGCCGGCGGCCAGGCGCTGGTGCAGCAGCGGGTGCGGGCGGTAGCGCGGCTCCTCGTAGAACTGCTGGTAGATGGATTCCATCACCGGCACGCTGACATCCAGCCCCACCAGGTCCATCAGCTCGAAAGGCCCCATGGGGAAGCCCGCGCCATCGCGCAACAAGGCATCCACTTCGGCCGGCGCCGCCACGCCCTCGGCGAGGATGCGCAGCGCCTCGGTGCCATAGGCGCGCCCGGCATGGTTGACCAGGAAGCCCGGCGAGTCCTGCACCCGCACCGGCTGGTGACCGAGCCGCCGCACCAGCGCCAGCAGGTGCTCGACCACGTGCTCGTCGGTGGCGAGCCCCGGGATCACCTCCACCAGGCGCATGCGCGGCACCGGGTTGAAGAAGTGCAGCCCGGCCACCCGCCCCGGCGCCTCGCAGGCCGAGGCGATGGCGGTGATCGACAACGACGAGGTGTTGCTGGCGAGAATCGCCTCGCCCCCCAGCAGCACCTCCAACTGGCGGAACAGCGCCTGCTTGGCGGGCAGCGCCTCGACGATCGCCTCCACCACCAGTTGGCAGCCGGCCAGGCCCTGCAACCCCTCCTCCACCGGCAGCAGGCCGACACGGGCCTGTTCAAGCTGGGCGTCGCTGACCCGGCCCTTGTCCCGCTGCTTCTCCAGCTCGGCAAGGATGCGTTCGCGGGCCTGTGCCGCCGCATCGGGCCGCATGTCGTGCAGCCGCACCTGCAAGCCGGCACAGGCCGCCAACTGGGCGATGCCCTGGCCCATGGCGCCGCAGCCGACCACGCCGAGGCGGGTGATCTCGTTCCCGTTCATCGGCCCTGGTACTCCGGCTCGCGCTTGGCGAGGAAGGCGCGCATGCCCTCCTTCTGGTCCTGGCTGTCGAACAGCAGTTGGAAGGCCTGGCGCTCCAGCAGCAGCGCGCTCTCCAGGGGCAGGTCGGCACCGTCGCGCACCACCGCCTTGATCTGCGCCACGGCCAGCGCCGGCAGGCGGGCGATCTCTTCGGCCAGGGCCAGCGCGCGGGGCAGCGCGTCGTCCTCTGCCAGCTCGCTGACCAGGCCCATGGCCAGGGCCTCCTCGGCTCCCACCAGGCAGCCGGTCAGCAGCAGGCGCAGGGCCCGGTACTTGCCCACTGCGCGCACCAGGCGCTGGGTGCCACCGGCACCGGGCATGATGCCGAGGCGCACCTCGGGCTGGCCGAAGCGCGCCGTGGCACCGGCAACGATCAGGTCGGCGTGCAGCGCCAGCTCGCAGCCGCCGCCCAGGGCCAGGCCGTTGACCGCTGCGATGATTGGCGTGCGGCACTGCGCCAGGGCCTGCCAGTAGCGCTCCACGCGGCGTTGCTGGACCTGCAGCGGGCCGGCCTCCACCAGCTCGCCCAGGTCCGCCCCGGCGGCGAACACCGTGGGGCCACCGCTGATGACGATGACCCGCACCGACGGGTCGTCATCCAGCCCTTGAACCGTTTCGGCGAGCGTGCGCCGCAAGACCAGGTCCAGGGCGTTGCGCCGCTCCGGGCGATCCAGCGTCAGCAGGGCGATGCCGGCGCCGGGGTGTTCGAGCCGCAGCGGAGGCGGCGGGCAAACGCGTTCTTCATGGACCCTCATGACGATCTCCGATCAGTTCTCTGTGCAGGGGGGAACGGGGGTGCGTCAGCCGCGCACGATCCCGCGTTGGATCAGGTCGTCGACCTGCCCGGCATCCAGGCCGAGGCCATCGAGCAGCTCGCGGCTGTGCTGGCCCAGACCCGGCGGCGGGCTGCGGTACTGCGCCGGGGTGCGCGAAAGCTTCACCGGCGAGGCGATACCGCGGTAATCACCCAGCTCCACCAGCATTGCCCGGTGGCGGGTGTGCGGATGGGCGATCGCCTGATCCACCGTGGTCACCGCGCCGCAGGGCACGCCCAGGCGGATCAGCGCCTCGGCCAGGGGCGGGCCGTCATGGCTGGCCAGATGGCATTCGAGCGCCGCCTTCAGCGCCTGGCGATGCACCGAGCGGCTGCCGTTGTCGGCGAAGCGCGGGTCGTCCAGCAGGGCCTCGGCGCCCAGGTGCTCGCAGAGCCGGGCGAACTGGCGGTCGTTGCCCACGGCGAGGAAGATCGGCTCGCCGCCGGTGCGGTAGCTGTCGTAGGGGGCGATGTTGGGGTGGGCGTTGCCGCTGCGCGGGGTCGCCCGGCCCGAGCCGAAGTAGTTGGGCAGGTGCGGGTGCAGGAGCGACAGGCCGCAGTCATAGAGGGTGATGTCCACGGACTGCCCGCGCCCGCTGTGCTGCCGCTCATGCAGCGCGAGAAGGATGCCGGCCAGGGCGTTGAGCCCGGTGACCATGTCCACTACCGGCAGGCCGACCCGCAGCGGCCCGCCGTCGGCCTCGCCGTTCACGCTCATCAGCCCGGCCATGGCCTGGATCGCCGCGTCGTAGCCGGGCAGCCCGCCGAGCGGGCCGTCGGCGCCGAAGCCGGAGACGGCGCAGTGGATCAGCCGGGGAAAGCGCTCGGCCAGCACCTCGGCATAGCCGATGCCCCAGCGCTCCAGGGTGCCGGGCTTGAAGTTCTCCAGCAGCACGTCAGCGTCTTCCAGCAGGCGCAGCAGCAACTGGCGGCCCTCGGGCTGGGCGAGGTCCACCACCAGCCCCTTCTTGTTGCGGTTGATGCCACGGAAGTAGGAGGCGGTGTCGCCCTCGAAGGGCGGGCCCCAGCCCCGGGTCTCGTCGCCGGTCGGGGGTTCCAGCTTGATCACCTCGGCGCCGTGATCGGCCAGGGCCTGGGAGCAGTAGGGGCCGCCCAGGACGCGGCTGAGGTCGAGAACACGGATGCCATGCAAGGCGCCCCGAGGAGCTGTCGTTGTGGTCATGGTCGGAGGCTCCGCGATCAGTGGGGCAGCAGGCGCAGGGCGTCGTCCAGGCTCAGCGGGCCTTCGGCCAGCAGGGCCGGCAGCAGGGCCTCGCCGGCATCCGCCTCGGCCGCCAGGGGGTCGCGGGGCAGCACGCGATGGCGCAGCACCAGCAGGGCCAGGGCCAGGCGCCGGTGGTTGGGGGCAAGACGCGCGCCTTCCCACGCCAGGGCGATGGCCGTGGCGACGTGGTAGAGCGCGCTGCCGGCCTGGCGCACCTGCTGGTGGCGGCGGGCCTCGGCGACTTCGGCCATCAGCGCGACGGCCTTGTCCAGGCTGCTGCGCAGCAGCGCATCGGCGGCGGCAGGCAGGGCCGCCTCGTCAAGCAGGCCGCGCAGGTGGCGGGCCAGGGGTTCCAGGGCGCCTTCGCGGGTCACGGCGCGGGCGATGTCCAGCGCCACGATGTTGCTGGTGCCCTCCCAGATCGAGCCCAGGTGGGCGTCGCGCACCAGGCGGGCGTCGCTCCATTCCTCGATGTAGCCGACGCCGCCGCGCACCTCCATGGCGTCGCCGGTGGCACGGCGGGCATCGCGGCAGGCGCGGAACTTGATCAGCGGGGTGAGGATGCGCACGCACTTTTGCGCCGCCTCGTCGCCGCCGTCGGCACGGGGCAGGAGGGTGGCGATCTGCATGAACAGGGAACGCGCCTGCTCGGCGGGCAGCATCAGCTTGAGCAGCTGGCGCTGCATCAGCGGCATGTCCACCAGGCGCTTGCCGAAGGCCTGGCGCTGGCGGGCGACGAACAGCGCCTCGTTGAGCCCCCGGCGCATCAGCCCGGCGGCCCGCACGCCGTTGGACAGGCGCGACATGTTGACCATGTCGGCCATCTGCTGGAAGCCGCGCCCCACCTCGCCGATCAGGTAGGCGGTGGCGCCTTCCAGGGTGATCTCGCCGCTGGCCATGGAGCGGGTGCCGAGCTTGTCCTTCAGGCGCACGATGCGGTACGCGTTGCGGCTGCCATCGGGCCGGTGCCTGGGCAGCAGGAACAGGCTGACCCCGGCCATGCCTTCGGGGGCGTCCTCGGGGCGGGCGAGCACCATGGCGAGGTCGGCGTCGGGGTTGGAGCAGAACCATTTGTCGCCGTGCAGGGTCCAGGCCCCGTCCTGCTGCCGCGCCACGGTGCGGGTGCGCGCCACGTCGGAGCCGGCGGCCTGCTCGGTCATGAACATGGCACCCTGGTAGAGGCTGTCGAAGTCCCGCGAGGTGAGGTTCGGCAGGTAGCGCTCCACCAGCTCCGGGGCGCCGTACTTGCGCAGGGTGCGGGTGAGGGAGTCGGTCATGCTCACCGGGCAGCAGAGGCCGAACTCGGCCTGCACAAACAGGTAGGTCAGCGCGTACTTGACCAGCGGCGGCGGGCCGTCGGCCACGTGGCTCATGGAGGCCAGGCCCAGCTCGGCATAGGCCACCCGCTCCAGGGCCACGTAGTCGGGGTGCTTGAGCACCCGTTGCAGGTCCTCGCCACGGCGGGTGCGGCTGGCCAGCACCGGGGGGTTCTTGTCCGCCGAGAGTGCCAGCGCGTCCAGCTCGCCACCGGCACGGGCGCCCAGCGCCTGCAGGCGCGGCAGCCAGGGCGCCAGCACAGCTTCGGGCAGGTAAAGGGACAGCAGGCGGGCAAGCTCGGGGTCGGCGTCGAACAGGTTCATCCCGCGGCTGTCGGGGATGTTCAGGTCTTCGATGACGGGGCGTTCGATCAGGGCGTTCATGGCGTCACTCCTTCGTGTCGTGCGCCGAGACTAGGAAGCCCTACGATAAGTATCCAATAGAATAAAAGGCCCATACGATAAGAAAATCATATCGTTGAAGGGAGCACCGAATGGACCTCAAGCAGCTTCGCTACTTCATCGCCGTCGCCGAGGAACTGCACTTCGGCCGCGCCGCCGCGCGCCTGTTCATCTCTCAGCCGGCGCTCTCCTTCGACATCAAGAAGCTGGAGGAGCAGTTGGGCGTGCAACTGCTGGTGCGCACCAACAAGTCGGTGAAGCTCACCGCCCCTGGCCAGGTGCTGCTGGACGAGGCCCGCAGCCTGCTGCAACAGGCCGAGCAGGCACGGCGCCTGACGTTGCGCTCGGCCCAGGGCGCGCTGGGCCGGCTGCGCGTGGGGTTCGTCAGCTCGATGCTCTACCGCGGCCTGCCGGCAGCGGTGCGCGGCTTCGAGGCGGAGCAACCGGGCATGGAGGTGGTGCTGCAGGAGATGAACAGCGCCGAGCAGGCCCTGGCGCTGCAGCGCGGGCAGATCGACATCGGTTTCGTCCATCGCGGCCCACTGGCGGCGGGGCTGCGCTCCGAGGCCCTGCTGGCCGAACCCTTCCTCTGCTGCCTGCCGCCCGGGCACCGCCTGGCGGGTGCCGAGCGCATCGACCTGGCCGAACTGCGCGACGATCCGTTCATCCTCTTCCCGCGCCCGGCGGCGCCGCATTACCACGATCTGATCATCGCCTGCTGCGTCGGGGCCGGCTTCAGCCCGCAGATCCGCCATGAGGCGCGGCTGTGGCAGACCATCGTCGCCATGGTGGCGCAGGGCATGGGCGTCGCGCTGCTGCCGGCGTCCCTGTGCCGCGCCTGGCCGGGCGTCGTCGGCGTCCCGCTGGTGCAGGAAGGCGCGCTGTCGGAAATCCACGCCCTGTGCAGCGAGGAGAACGCCCCCGAGGCGGCGCACGCCTTCCTCGCACGCCTGCAACGGCAACTGGCGCGCGACGATACGGATTCCGTTATCGCGCCATAAGAACAAACGACTATTGATTTGCCGACCGCCCTCCTAGACTCCGGCTCGACTCGAGTCTCAAGCCACGCGCCAGCCCGCCCCGCCACACCCCTTGTCTGCATCGGCGGGG
>NZ_LYSP01000029.1:0-82384 GCF_001728945.1 Pseudomonas sp. ENNP23 | reverse complement strand
CCCTGCCGGGTGCAAGCCGGGTCCTCAACCCTGGGCGTCGTCCTCGCCGCGCAAGGCGCGGTAGCGGCGTTCCAGTTCCTGGCGGATCTCCCGCCGCTGCTGACCCTGCACGAATCGACGCTTCTGGTCGGGGGTCTGCGGCTCCAGGGGCGGGACCGGCGCCGGGCGGCGCTCGTCGTCCAGCGCCACCATGGTGAAGAAGCAGCTGTTGGTGTGGCGCACCGAACGTTCGCGGATGTTCTCGGTGATCACCTTGATGCCGATCTCCATGGAGGTGGTGCCGGTGTAGTTGACCGAGGCGAGGAAGGTCACCAGCTCGCCGACGTGCACCGGCTGGCGGAACACCACCTGGTCCACCGAGAGGGTTACCACGTAGCGCCCGGCGTAGCGGCTGGCGCAGGCGTAGGCCACCTCGTCGAGGTACTTGAGCAGGGTGCCGCCATGGACGTTGCCGGAGAAGTTGGCCATGTCCGGGGTCATCAGGACGGTCATCGTCAGTTGTGCGTTGCCGGGTTCCATCGGGGCTCCAGAGGCAGTGTGAGTCGGGGTGCGTGACGCGGTGCCAACCGCGCCGGGACGGGCGCCCGTATGATGGGCGTCTTTTTTCCCAAGCAAGGACGCCCTCCCATGCCGGCAGGCTACACCTGGCGCCCCACGTGGCGCTGCGAAACCTTCATCCCCCTTCCCATCGCCCGGGTGCAGCCATGAAGCGCGCCGTGATCGGGCTGCTCGGCAGTGCGGTGCTGGTGGCCGCCCTGGTGACGGGGGGCGCGCTGCTGCTGCGGGACGACCCGCTGCGTCCGGAGGTGGCCGGCTGGCTGCGGGATGCCCGCCACGAGGGCGCCGACAGCGCGGCATTCCTTTACCTGATGGGCATGGATGCGCCGGCCGACCAGGCGCCGGAGGCCTACGGCCGCGAGCGGCTGGACCTCTACGAGCGCTGGTACGCCCAGCATGGGCCGACGGGGGACGCCCAATTGCCCGACCTGCCCGGACTTGAATTGTCCGAAATCCCCCAACTGTGTGACCTGGGGCAGGACGGCTGCTGGGAGAGCCTTGTGGCTCGGGAGGGTGAGTTGGATGCGTGGGTGCGAGACCATGGCCTGCTGATCGGACGCTACAACCAACTGCTGACGCTGGATGACTATCAGACGCTGACCACCGAAGGTGCCAGCGAGCCCTTGCCGAAGCTGTCCCCTCTCAATCGGGCCCAGCAGATGTATGGCCTGCAGATCATGCAGCGAGCGCGCAGGGGCGAGGGTGAGGAGGCCCGGCGTTTGTTGGCAGAGGAGTTGGTCAGCCTGCGCCGCCTCTTGGCGAGGACGGACCAGCTTGTCGTGAAGGTCATGACCAGCAAGCTGATCGACCGCAACCTGGAGTTGCAGGCCCGCCTGTACCGTAAGGGCTGGATGCCTGCACCGCAGCAGCCGGCACCGCTGAACGAGGCGGAGCGTGCCCTGGTCAAGCCGTTGCAGCGGGAGCTGCTGTACATCGCGACGCTGTTCCAGAGCCTGCCTGGTGAGGGGGCGCCGTTGAAGGAGCGCATCGCCATGGCGCTGCTGGTGCGGCCGAACATGAGCCTCAACGCCACGTTTCCGCCCTTCCGCCAGGTTGCCGAACTGTCCCGGCTGGAACCGAAGGATTTTGCCCGCGAGGTGAAGGCACAGCCCCGGCTCCTTCCCAAGCCCACGGGCTGGCGCAACTGGATGGGGGATCGTCTGGTGGGGATCGCTGGCCCGGATTTCCGCACCTACGCCGGCCGCATCCAGGACCTGGACGCGAAGCTTCGCCTGCTGGCGCTGCTGGATGACCTGCCCGCCGAACCGTCCGGCTGGGCGGCGGCGCTGGCGGCCTCGCCTGTGGATAACCCCTATTACCCCGGCCAGCCGGCGCGCCTGGAGGGCGGGGACCGGGTGTGCTTCGCCGGGCCCCTCGAACCCAGGCCCAACGCCCGCTGCCTGCCGCTGCGCTGACGCTGTGGATAACCCTGCCGGTCCCCTGCCGGTCCCCTGCCGGCAGGGCCTCCAGCGGTCAGGCGTGGGTCAGGTACCAGCGCCAGTCCTGCTCGCCCACTTCGCTGACGAACTGGCGGAACTCCTCCCACTTGATGGCGAGGTAGACCTTCAGGAACGCCTCGCCCAGGGTGTCCTTCGCCCAGGCGGACTGCTCAAGGTTGCGCAGGGCGGTGAGCCAGTCGGTGGGCAGGGTTTCGCGGGCCTGCTCGTAGCCGTTGCCGACGATGGGCTCGCCCGGGTCGATCTGTTCGCGGATGCCGGTGTGGATGCCGGCCAGGATGGCCGCAGCCGTCAGGTAGGGGTTGGCGTCGGCGCCGCAGATGCGGTGCTCCACGTGGCGGCTCTTCGCCGGGCCGCCGGGTACGCGGAAGGACACGGTGCGGTTGTTCACCCCCCAGCTCTTGGCCAGCGGCGCGTAGCTGTTGGCCTGGAAGCGCCGGTAGGAGTTGGCGTTGGGGCAGAAGATCGCCAGGGCGTCGTTGAGCGTGGCCATCATGCCGCCGATGGCGTGGCGCAGCAGCGGGGTGCCGTGGGGGTCTTCGCTGGCCATCAGGTTGTTGCCCTCGGCGTCGGCCAGGCTGACGTGCATGTGCAGGCCGCTGCCGGCCAGGTCACCGAAGGGCTTGGCCATGAAGCAGGCGATCAGCCCGTGCTTGTTGGCCACGCCCTTGACCAGGCGCTTGTAGCGCAGGCCTTCATCCACGGCCTGCAGCGCGTCGAAGCGGTGCTCCAGGGTCAGCTCCAACTGGCCGGGGGCGTATTCGGAGATGGCGGTGCGCACCGGCAGGCCCTGGGCTTCGCAGGCGGCGTAGAGGTCGTCGAGGAAGGGCTGCAACTGTTCCAGTTCGTACACGCCGTAGACCTGGGGCGCCTGCGGGCGCACGCCGTTGGCCTGCAGGGCGGGCTGCGGGCGGCCGTTGGCGTCGCGCTGCTTGTCCAGCAGGTAGAACTCCAGCTCCACCGCCATGACCGGGTGGTAGCCGTCGGCCTTGAGCCGGTCGATGGTGCGCGCCAGCACGTGGCGTGGGTCGCCGGCGGCGGCCGGCTGGCCTTGGGTCGGGTGCATGCTCACCTGCACCTGGCCGGTGGGGGTGGCGCGCCAGGGCTGCAGGCACAGGGAGCCGGCGACGGGGTAGGTCCAGCAGTCGGCGTCGGCCACTTCCCAGACCAGGCCGCTGGCTTCCACGTCCTCGCCCTGCAGGGTGAGGGAGAGGATGGAGCTGGGCAGCGGGCGGCCGTTCTCGTAGATGGCCAGCAGCTCGTCACGGTGCAGCAGCTTGCCGCGGGGGATGCCGTTGGCGTCGATCAGCATCAGCTCGATGCTGCGGACTTCGGGGTGGCGTTCGAGGAAGTCGCGGGCTTCCTGAGGATGGGCGAAGGGCATGGGGGTTCTCGCGTCGGGTGGCTGGCGCGGCCTCCAGCCACCGGTGGTTGGGTGGGGGCGGATGACAGCGCCATCCGCCCGACCGGTCTACGGACTACTCGCGGGCGCCGGGGATGGCCAGCAGCTCGGTGATGGCCTGGTCCAGGGTGGCGATCAACCGGTCCACGTCCGCCTCGGAGGTGGCAGGGCAGCACAGAGTCATGTTGTGGAACGGCGTGATGAGGATGCCGCGGTTGATCAGGTACAGGTGCAGGGCCATCTGCAGCTCGTCATGGAAGGCGGCCTCGGCCTCGGCACCGGTGCGCGGGGACACCGGGCAGAACTGGAACTCGCTGCGGGCGCCCAGCTCGGTCACCGACCACTTCAGGTCGTGCTGGGCGATGAGCCGGCGGAAGCCGTCGGCCAGGCGCTTGGCCAGGGGCAGCATGTGGTCGTAGGCGGCCTGGGTCATGACCGCTTCGAGGTTGGCGCGCATGCAGTGCATCGCCAGGGCGTTGGCCGAGAGGGTGGTGCCCATGCCGCTGTGGCCGTGGCCATGGCTGTCTTCCTGGGCCTGCCTGCGGGAGGCGGCCATGCGTTCGGCCATCTCCGCGCTGCAGCCGAAGATGCCGCAGGGTACGCCGCCGGCGATCGGCTTGCCGACCACGAAGAAGTCCGGGTCGAGGTTCCACAGGCGGGTGCAGCCGCCGATGTCGGTGGAGATGGTGTGGGTCTCGTCGATGATCAGCAGGCTGCCGTACTTTCGGGTCAGCTCGCGGCATGTCTGCATGAAGCCCGGGTCCGGCAGGACCATGCCGATGTTGGTCATGGCCGGCTCGCAGAGCAGGGCGCAGACGTCGCCCTGGGCCAGGGCGGCTTCCAGGGCCTCGACGTCGTTGAAGGGGATGGCGCGGCTGTACTGGGTCAGGTCGTAGGCCTGGCCCACCAGCCCGGAGCGGTGCACGGTGCGGCCGTCGCGGCTGCGCACCATCACGTCGTCCACGGTGCCGTGGTAGCAGCCGTCGAACACCAGCAGGGTCTTGCGGCCGGTGACGGCGCGGGCCCAGCGCAGCACGTAGCGGTTGGAGTCGGTGGCGGTGGCGGTCACCTGCCAGTAGGGCAGGCCGAAGCGCGCGGCCAGCAGCTCGCCGCAGACCACCGCGTCTTCACCGGGAAGCATGGTGGTCAGGCCGTTGCCGGCCTGTTCGGCGATGGCGCGGGCCACCGGGTCCGGCGAGTGGCCGAACATGGTGCCGGTGTCGCCCAGGCAGAAGTCGATGTATTCGTGGCCGTCCACATCATAGAAGCGGGCGCCCTTGGCGCGCTCGACGAACAGCGGGCAGGGGGTGGACCAGTCGGCCATCCAGTGCATCGGCACACCGGCGTACAGCGAGTTGCGGGCGCGCTCGGCGAGGGCGACGGACGTCGGGTTGCGCTCGATGAAGCGGGTACGCTCACGGGCGGCGAAGGTTTCCACGGCGGCTTGGCTGATACCACTGGCGGTCATGCTGAACACCTCGTTCGAATTTCCGCGCATCGTGATTTGTGATCACATTTGTGTCAAGCATTGGCCGGATACGTCATTTGGAGTAGCCTTTAACCTACTTTGTGATCACAAGGAGGCGAAAGAAACCGTCCTCCTGCTGATCGAATCCCGTGCCCACACAGCCCGTGCGGGCCTCCCCAATCCTTGATATAGACGGTGTCCACGATGCGCGATTGCAGCCTGACCCTCAGCCAACTGCCGGCCCCGCCGGTTTCCGCACGGTGATCCGCCATGGCCGAGAACCTGCAGGAACAGTTGTACCTCCGACTCCGTGAAGGCCTGCTGGCAGGCCAGTTCAAACCCGGCGAGCGCATGAAGATCCGCGACCTCGCCGCGGCCTGGGGCACCAGCCCGATGCCGGTGCGCGCCGCGTTGCAGCGCCTGGTGGCCGAAGGCGCCCTGGAAGGCGAGCCGCAGCGCTCGGTGCGGGTGCCGGTGATGACCCGGGAACGCTTCGCCCAGGTGTTCCAGGTGCGTCTGGCGCTGGAAGGGCTGGCAGTGGAAACCGCCGTACCGCGCCTGGGCGCCGATGACCTGGAGGTCCTCGGTGGCTGCGTCGAGCGCATGGAAAAGGCCCTGGAGCGCCGCGACGTGCAGGGCTACCTGGACGACAACAGCCTGTTCCACCTGACCCTCTACCGCGCCTGCGCCAACCCGACGCTGCTGCGCATGATCGAATCCCTCTGGCTGCAGGTCGGTCCCTTCTTCAACCAGCTGTTCACCGAGGCGGACCTGTCCCTGCGCCTGAACGACTTCCATGAAGACGCCTATGAGGCCGCGCGGGCAGGCGACGCCCGTGGCGCGCGGGCAGCCATCGAGCAGGACATGCAGTTCTTCGGCAACTTCCTGATGAACCTGCTGGCGCTGGAAACCAGCCAGGCCCGCAGCGGCGGCTGATCGCCGCCTGCCGACGGTGGCCGAGGACGGAGGCTCAGTTGGCGAGCCAGACGTCCCGGGCCCAGTGCCAGACGGAGTCCCAGCTCTCGTCGGTCATCTCGCCCTCGGCGCCGGACCACAGCAGCACCTCGCCCTCGGCGTCGACCACGTAGTAGTCGTCACCGTCCTGGCAGATCGGCACCAGGTCGCGGGGCAGGCCCAGGTCCCAGGCCACGGCGGTGACTTCCGGCAGGTAGGTGTGGGACTGCGGGTCGGTGACGGTCACCGGCTCCAGGCGGCCGTAGACCACATCGCTGACCTTGAGCAGGAATTCGCGGAGCTCGAAGGGCAGGTTGATCAGCAACTGTTCCTCGATCTCCACCAGCAGCTCCTCGTCGGGCAGCTCCAGCGGGACGGGAACCGGTTCGTTGAGTTCGCGCAGCTGTTCGATGACTTCTTCCACGGCGACAGGCCCTCGTGCATTGGGATGCGCTTTATACAGTAGCCGGCGTGTCGGAAAAACCGTCGCGAGGCGACGTGCTGCGCCGGCATACTGGCCGACCCGATCGACTTCGCGAGGCCCGCACATGACCCTGGATTGGAGCTGCCAGCACCACAACGCCCTGACCAAGGAGGCGCTCTACGCCATCCTCGCCCTGCGCACCCAGGTGTTCGTGGTGGAGCAGCAATGCCCCTACCTGGAGGTGGATGGGCTGGACCTGGTGGGCGACACCCACCACCTGATGGCCCGTGACGGTGAACGCCTGGTGGCCTACCTGCGCCTGCTGGACCCGGTTCGCCAGGGCGGCGAGGTGGTCATCGGCCGGGTGGTGATCGAGGCGAGCGCGCGCGGCGCGGGCCTGGGCCGGCCGCTGATGGCCCAGGCGCTGGAAGCCTGCGAACGGCTCTGGCCGGGAATGCCGGTGTACCTGTCGGCCCAGGCGCACCTGCAGGGGTACTACGGGCGCTTCGGCTTCGAGCCGGTGACCGAGGTGTACCTGGAGGACGACATCCCCCATATCGGCATGCGCAAGGCGGCGGGCGCGGGGATGACCGAGACGGTGTGATGCCGTGCAGGGGCGAATTCATTCGCCAAGGACCGCGCAGCGTCCCGGCCCCGCGCCAAAGCCATGGTCAACGCACCCGTAGGATGGCGCTGAGCGCAGCGATGCCCATCGGGCCGAGCGCAACATGTGGTGCCACGGCCTGGCGTGGACGCGATGCGCTTCGTGGCCTCAGCGCATCCTACGGATCGTGTACAGCCCGACCGGGGGGTGGGCGGCGGGAGTTGGTGGATGCGAAGAGCGTTATCCCCCCTTCATCCTCAAGGCCCCACAAAAGAAACCCCGGGACAAGCCCGGGGTTTCTTCATGCCAGTGTCGCGATCAGTTCTGGCGGATGCCGGCCACCAGCCAGGGCTGGTTGTCGCCGTTGACGCGCTCCATGCGCCAGCTTTCGCTGAACACTTCGCCCTGGTCGAAGCGGGAGGTCTTGGAGACGCCGCTGAAGGTCAGGGTGGCGACGGTCTTGTCGGCCAGTTCGTCGATGCCGTCCAGTTGCACCTGCAGGTTGTCGATGTAGGTGGACTGGAAGCCTTCACCCAGGCTGGCGCGCTCTTCCTTGAGGAAGTTGAGCATCTGCGGGGTGACGAACTCGGCGATCTTGTCCATCTCTGCGGCGTCCCAGTGCTGCTGCAGGGCGAGGAAGTGCTCGCGACCGGCCTCGACGAAGCGGGCTTCGTCGAACCAGCTCGGCGCGTTGAAGGCGCGGGCCGGGGCCGCCGGGGCGGCGCCACCGAAGATCGGTGCCTGCTGCTGCGGCATTTCACGCTGGAAGGGGGCACCACCGGCGGCACCGGCCATGGCCGGCTGGCCCATCTGCTGGCGCTTGCGGGCGGCGATGAAGCGGAAGATGACGAAGGCGATCAGGGCGATGATCAGGAAGTCGAAGATCTGCATGCCTTCGAAGCCGTCGCCCATGAACATGGAGGCCAGCAGGCCACCGGCGGCGAGGCCGGCCAGCGGGCCGAGCCAGCGCGAGGCGCCACTGGCGGCAGCCGGACGACCTGCTGCATTCGGGGCGGCGGTCGGCGCATCAGGCTGGGCCTGGCGGGTCTGCTGGGTCTGGTGGGTCGGTGCGGCACCGGAGGTCTTGCCCCCGCCCATCCGCTTGGCGTTGGCGTCCAGGCTGAGCGTCAGGCCGACGCACAGGGCCAGGGCGATACTGAGGAATCGGCTCATCACAGGCTCTCTATAGGGTTGGGAGTCACGCGCGCCATGCTGCCGAGTCACCGGGGTGATGACCAGCGAGAGAATGTATCGGGATTTTTAGCGAGGCGAGGGGGCGGACGCATGCCGGCCCCCGGAGGGGTTCAGAGCGACTCGCTCCAGAGGCTGAACGCGAGGCGGTGCCGCGCGCCCGGCGCCAGGTGCAGGACGTCGTCCATCACCTGGGCGGTCTCGATGCAGAGCATGCGCTGCCAGGCGTTGGGGGCGAACTGGGAGAGGCGGGTGGACTTGTCGATCCAGGGGTTCCACACCACCGCCGAGGACGAGCCCTCGGCCTCCAGCACCACACGGCGGTTCCAGCCGGCATCGTGGATGGCGACACGGCGGGGGACACCGAGGTAGATGCGGTCGGTCTCGCCGCTGAACGCCACGTCACCGGCCTGCCGACGGCGGCTCCAGCCGTCCAGGGTCTCGATGTAGTCGCAGCCGTCCAGCCCTTCGACGCGGGCCTGGTGGATGTCGCTCACGGCGAAGTAGGTGTGCAGCGCCTGGCTGATGACCAGGGGCACGTCGCCGAGGTTCTCGGTGTCCAGGGCCAGGTGCAGGCGCTGGGCGTCGAGGCGCAGGGTCAGGCCCAGGCGGGCGGCGTGGGGCCAGCCGGGGAGGGGCTGGCGTCGGGTGTCGAGGCTGAAGCGCAGCTGCACCTCGCCGTCGAGGGCTTCGACGCCGTCCAGTTCCCAGTCCAGGCCGCGTACCAGGCCGTGGGCGGGGGCGTTGCCGTCACCGGGGTAGCACGCCTGCACGGCATCGGGGTTGCGGCGCAGGTCGCCGAACCAGGGCCAGCACACCGGCACGCCGCCGCGCACCGACTGGCCGCGCTGGTAGCCGGCCTGTTCGCTGAGCCAGATCAGCGGCTGCTCGCCGTGGCGGCGGTAGCTGAGCACCTGGGCGCCCTGCTGGGCGACCAGCAGCTCGGCTTCGGCGGTGAGCACCCGCCAGCAGGCGAGCGAGTCCATTTCGATGCGTTCGATCTGCGGGGTCGCGCGGGTCATCGGCGTTCTCTCATGGTGGATGGCCCGAGCTTGGGCACGGGCAGGGCCGGCGAGGTTCCCGCCGGCCGGGGCATCAGTTGCGGCGGGGAACCGGGCGGGTGCGACCGCTGCCGTCGATGGCGACGAACACGAACACCGCTTCGGTGACCTTGCGCCACTCGCTGGAGAGCGGGTCGTCGCTCCACACTTCCACCAGCATCTGGATCGAGCTGCGGCCGATCTCCAGGGTCTGGGTATAGAAGGAGAGCTGGGCGCCGACGGCGACCGGGACGAGGAAGGCCATGCGGTCGATGGCCACGGTGGCCACGCGGCCGCCGGCGACCTTGTTGGCCATGGCGGTACCGGCCAGGTCCATCTGGGAGACCAGCCAGCCGCCGTAGATGTCGCCGAATCCGTTGGTTTCGCGCGGGAGCGCGGTGATCTGCAGGGCCAGGTCGCCCTGGGGAGTCAGGTTTTCTTCTTCTTCGATCTCGATCATGCCTGGGGTGCCTCTACCCCTGTGCTGCTCTGATTTGGCTTCGGTAGGCGGGGAAGGGCACGCTGCCCTGCAAAGAATCCCCGGGCGCCCGTCGACCCACTGCCCGTCGTCCGTGCGCAACAGCGCGCAGTATATAGGTCGGCGTGGCGGGCGACGACCGCCCGGTCAGGCTTTGTCGCGGTCATACGTCAGAGATTGTGTGCCCGGTAGACCTTTTTGCTATGTTGCGGACCGGCCCGCCGCCAACGCAGTGGCGGGCACGCTTTGCCTGCCCCCGAACAAGAGACTCTACATGGCCACCGTTTCCGCCTCCGAGGCGCCCGCGCGTCCGTTGACCCGCCGCGACTACAAGACCCTGTCCCTGTCCGCCCTGGGCGGCGCCCTCGAGTTCTACGACTTCATCATCTTCGTGTTCTTCGCCGCCGTGATGGGCAAGCTGTTCTTCCCCGCCGAGATGCCCGAGTGGCTGCGCCAGCTGCAGACCTTCGGTATCTTCGCCGCCGGCTACCTGGCGCGGCCGCTGGGGGGCATCGTCATGGCGCACTTCGGCGACCTGCTGGGGCGCAAGCGCATGTTCACCCTGAGCATCTTCCTCATGGCGGTGCCGACTCTGGTGATGGGGCTGCTGCCCACCTATGCGCAGATCGGCATCTGGGCGCCCCTGGCGCTGTTGCTGATGCGGGTGATCCAGGGCGCGGCCATCGGTGGCGAGGTGCCCGGCGCCTGGGTGTTCGTGGCCGAGCACGTCCCGGCGCGGCATGTCGGCTACGCCTGCGGAACGCTCACCTCGGGCCTCACCGCCGGCATCCTGCTGGGCTCGCTGATGGCGACCCTGATCAACACCCTCTACACCTCGGAAGAGGTGCAGGCCTGGGCCTGGCGCGTGCCGTTCCTGGTGGGCGGTGTGTTCGGTCTGTTCTCCGTTTATCTGCGCCGCTGGTTGCACGAGACGCCGGTGTTCGCCGAGTTGCAGCAGCGCAAGGCGCTGGCCGAGGAGGTGCCGCTGAAGGCGGTGCTGCGCGAGCACCGGGGCGCCATCGCCATCAGCATGCTGCTGACCTGGGTGCTGTCGGCGGGCATCGTGGTGGTCATCCTCATGACCCCCACCGTGTTGCAGACCGTGTACGGCTTCGAAGCGGCCACCGCGCTCAAGGCCAACAGCCTGGCCATCGTCTGCCTGACGGTCGGCTGCATGGCCTCCGGCGCCCTGGCCGACCGCTTCGGCGCGGGCCGTACCTTCCTGGTGGGCGGGCTGCTGCTGGCGGCCAGTTCCTGGACCTTCTACTCCAGCCTCAAGGCGCACCCGGACTGGCTGTTCCCGCTCTATGCGCTGACCGGGCTGTTCGTCGGCACCATCGGCGCGGTGCCCTACGTGATGGTCAAGGCCTTCCCGCCAGTGGTGCGCTTCTCCGGCCTGTCGTTCTCCTACAACCTGGCCTACGCCATCTTCGGTGGGCTGACGCCGATGATCGTTTCGCTGCTGATGAAGTGGGACCCGCTGGGGCCGGCCTACTACGTGGCGGCGCTGTGCGGGGTGGCGGTGTTCATCGGGCTGTACCTGATCGGGCAGAAGCGCTGATCGAGCGCATGGCGTCGCGGTGACGGGCGCCATGCGCCTGTAGGGAGCACTTCGTGCTGCCAGGTGGGTTGGGGCATTCCGTAGGGTGGGCTGAAGCGGAACGCCGCCCGGCCCACCCTACATGGCCGCCATGTACGGGTCATTGATGCGGTTCGCTGAGCTCACCGCATCCTACGGACTGGCTCTATCAGCGGTGAAGTTCGGCGGGCTGGCCCGGCCATCAACGGGCGGTGGGGGTCACCCGCCAGACCTTGTTGCCCACGTCGTCGGTCACCAGCAAGGCGCCCTGGGCGTCCAGGCGCACGTCCACGGGGCGGCCCTGGGCGTTGCCGTCGGCGTCGAGGAAGCCGGTCAGCACGTCCACCGGCTGGCCATTGGGCTTGCCGTCCTTGAAGGGTACGAAGATCACCTTGTAGCCGCTGTGGGGCTTGCGGTTCCAGGAGCCGTGCTGGGCGACGAACAGGCCGTTCTGGAAGTCCGGCAGGGCGCTGCCGCGGCCGAAGGCGATGCCGAGCGAGGCGGTGTGCGGGCCCAGGGCGTAGTCCGGCACCAGGGCGCTGGCGACCTTTTCCGGGTTGGCCGGTTGCACGCGCTCGTCGACGTGCTGGCCGTAGTAGCTCCAGGGCCAGCCGTAGAAGCCGCCGTCCTTCACCGAGGTGATGTAGTCGGGCACCAGGTCGCTGCCGATCTCGTCGCGTTCGTTCACCGCCGTCCACAGCGCGCCGCTGTCCGGCTCCCAGGCCAGGCCGTTGGGGTTGCGCAGGCCGCCGGCGAACAGGCGCTTGGTGCCGCTGGCGCGGTCCACTTCCCAGATCGCCGCGCGCCCTTCCTCCATCTCCAGGCCGTTCTCGCCGACGTTGCTGTTGGAGCCGACGGTGACATAGAGCCGGGTGCCGTCGCGGCTGGCGATGACGTTCTTGGTCCAGTGGTGGTTGATGCCCGCCGGCAGGTCGGTGACCTGCTGCGGCGTGGCATCGATGCGGGTCTGGCCGGGCTGGTAGGGCACCTTCACCAAGGCGTCGGCGTTGGCGACATACAGGGTGTCGTCCACCAGGGCCATGCCGAAGGGCGAGTGCAGGTTTTCCAGGAAAGGCGTCTTCAGGTCGGCCACGCCGTCGCCGTCGGTGTCCCGCAGCAGGGTGACGCGGTCGGCGCTGGGGGTGCGGGCGCCGGCCTTCTCCATCACCTTGCCGGCGATCCAGCCCTTGAAGCTGAAGCCGCCGTCGCTGGCCGGGGCGTTGCTTTCCGCCACCAGCACGTCGCCGTTGGGCAGCAGGTACAGCCAGCGCGGGTGGTCCAGGCCCTCGGCGAAGGCTTTCACCTCGGTGCCCTGGGTGGCCTGGGGACGGCCGCCTGCGGGCCAGCCGATGGCGGGGGCGATGTTCACCGTGGGGATCAGGGTCTTGTTCGGCGGGGGCAACTGCGGGGTGGGGCCGGTGCCGTCGGCCACCTGCAGGGCGGCACGCTCGCCGCAGGCGGCGCAGAGGACGGCGAGGCTGAGGGGCAGCAGGTGCAGCGCTTTCATGGGGTTCTCCTTGGGCGGGCCCGGGTGGGCTTCCTGTCGGGCTGAGTGGCGGTCGCCAGGGATTGGACCGGCGTGATGGCTATTCATCCAATTGTCATATTCGGGTCATAGAGTGTTCATATGGCCTTCCGATACTGGTCTACGATTCATCCAACCCTATCCCCTGCTAGGAGCAAGGCATGAAACTGAAGCGTTTGATGGCGGCCCTGACTTTCGTCGCCGCCGGCGTTGCCACCGCCAGCGCGGTTGCCGCCGTCGACCCGTCCATCCCGTCCTACACCAAGACCACCGGTGTGTCGGGCAACCTCTCCAGCGTCGGTTCGGACACCCTGGCCAACCTGATGACCCTGTGGGCTGAAGCGTACAAGCGCGAATACCCCAACGTGAACATCCAGATCCAGGCTGCTGGTTCCTCCACCGCGCCGCCGGCCCTGACCGAAGGCACCTCCAACCTCGGCCCGATGAGCCGCAAGATGAAGGATGTCGAGCTGCAGGCCTTCGAGCAGAAGTACGGCTACAAGCCCACCGCCGTCCCGGTCGCCGTCGACGCCCTGGCCGTCTTCGTCCACAAGGACAACCCCATCAAGGGGCTGACCATGCAGCAGGTCGACGCGATCTTCTCCGCCAACCGCCTGTGCGGTGGCAAGAGCGACATCAAGACCTGGGGTGACCTGGGTGTGACCGGCGACCTGGCCGCCAAGCCGATCCAGCTGTTCGGCCGCAACTCGGTATCCGGCACCTACGGCTACTTCAAGGAAGAAGCCCTGTGCAAAGGCGACTTCAAGGCCAACGTCAACGAGCAGCCAGGCTCCGCCTCCGTGGTGCAGTCCATCAGCCAGTCCCTGAACGGCATCGGCTACTCCGGCATCGGCTACAAGACCTCCAGCGTGAAGACCGTTGCCCTGGCCAAGAAGGAAGGCGGCGAGTTCATTGAAGACAACGAGCAGAACGCCCTCAACGGCAGCTACCCGCTGTCCCGCTTCCTCTACGTCTACGTCAACAAGGCCCCGAACAAGCCCCTGGCTCCCCTGGAGGCCGAGTTCATCAAGCTGGTGCTGTCCCAGCAGGGTCAGCAGGTTGTGGTGAAAGACGGCTACATCCCGCTGCCGGCCAAGGTGGCCGAGAAGACCCTGAAGGATCTGGGCCTGTAATCCAGGGCAGATGAAAGGGCGGCTCCCTCCATCGGCCGCCCTGCAAGGATGCGACGGCGTCGGGTGATCCCCGGCGTGAACGCCCGCCCCTGGCACCATGCCCCGGGCGGGCTTCGTTGTGTCACCACGCTGTCATCTTTCTGTCATACGAAGGCTTTAGGGTTTGCCCCATGAATGACCTGGCCAGTTCCCCCATGACCTCGACGAATCCCCCCGCGCGCATCGACTTCAATACGCCGGCGCTGCAGCGCAAGCGTCGCATCCGCGCGCTGAAAGACAACCTGACCCGCTGGTACGTACTGGTGGGTGGCTTGGCGGTCCTTGCGGCCATCACCCTGATCTTCTTCTACCTTGCCTACGTGGTGCTGCCCCTGTTCAAGGGCGCCGAGCTGACCGCGAAGCAGGTGCAGGCGCCGGCCTGGCTGCAACAGGAGACCGGCAAGCCGCTGCTGCTGACCCTGGAAGAGCAGAACCAGGTGGGCATGCGCGTCTCCGACAAGGGTGAGGCGGTGTTCTTCGCCACGAAGGACGGTGCGGAGCTCAAGCGCGTCGCCCTGCCGCTGCCGGAAGGTGTCAGCGTCGCCTCCATCGGCCAGGACCAGCCCGGCCAGCCGCTGGTGGCCCTCGGCCTGTCCAACGGCCAGGCGCTGCTGTTCAAGTACGGCTACCAGGTGACCTACCCGGACAACAAGCGCGTGATCACCCCGCGCATCGACTTCCCCTTCGGCGACAAGCCCATGGCGCTGAACCCCGAGGGCAAGCCGCTGGAGCACGTAGCCGTCAACCAGAACGACGAATCCCTGATTCTGGCCGGCTCCACCGGCAACCAGCTCTACGTGCAGGAGTTGGTGAGCCAGGAGAACATGCTCACTGGCGAGACCACCTTCGAACAGAACGCCATTGCCCTGCCGCAGATGGTCGAGCCGATCAAGGCCATCTACGTCGACCCGCGCCAGCAGTGGCTGTACGTGATCAACGGGCGTGCCCAGGCTGACGTCTTCAGCCTGCGCGAGCAGGCCCTCAACGGTCGCTACAAACTGTTCGAGGACGGTGACCGGGAAACCACCGCCAGCGCCCTGCTGCTGGGTGGCATCTCCCTCATGGTGGGCGACTCCAAGGGTGGCATCGGCCAGTGGTTCATGGTCCGTGGCGCCGACGGCGAAGCCCGCCTGACCCTCATCCGCAGCTTCCAGTTGGGCAGCGCCCCGGTGGTGCAGATCGCCCCTGAGGAGCGCCGCAAGGGCTTCCTCGGCCTGGACGCCAGCGGCAAGCTCGGCGTCTTCCACAGCACCGCCGAGCGCACGCTGCTGATTGAGTCGGTGACCGATGGCGCTGGCGTGCTGGCTCTGTCGCCCCGCGCCAACCGCGTGGTGGTGGAGACCGAGGGCAAGTTCCTGCCGTTCCGCCTCTCCAACCCGCACCCGGAAGTGTCCTGGAGCGCGCTGTGGAGCAAGGTCTGGTACGAGAGCTACGACGAACCCAAGTACGTCTGGCAGTCCACCGCCGCCAACACCGACTTCGAGCCCAAGCTGAGCCTGGCGCCGCTGACCTTCGGCACCCTCAAGGCCGCCTTCTACGCCATGCTGCTGGCCGCTCCGCTGGCCATCGCCGCCGCCATCTACACCGCCTACTTCATGGCCCCCGGCATGCGCCGCAAGGTCAAGCCGGTGATCGAACTGATGGAAGCGCTGCCGACGGTGATCCTCGGCTTCTTCGCCGGCCTGTTCCTGGCGCCTTACGTCGAAGGCCACCTGCCGGGCATCTTCAGCCTGCTGCTGCTGACCCCCATCGGCATCCTGCTCGCCGGCTTCATCTGGAGCCGCCTGCCGGAGTCGGTGCGCCTGCGCGTGCCGGACGGCTTCGAAGCCGCCATCCTGATCCCCGTCGTCCTGCTGGTGGGCTGGTTCGCCCTGGGCATGAGCCCGCTGCTGGAGACCTGGTTCTTCGGCGGTGACATGCGCCTGTGGATCAGCAATGACTTAGGGATCACCTACGACCAGCGCAACGCCCTGATCGTCGGCCTGGCCATGGGCTTCGCGGTGATCCCGAACATCTTCTCCATCGCCGAAGACGCCATCTTCAGCGTGCCCAAGAGCCTCACCTACGGCTCCCTGGCCCTGGGCGCCACGCCCTGGCAGACGCTGACCCGCGTGGTGATCCTCACCGCCAGCCCGGGCATCTTCTCCGCGCTGATGATCGGCCTCGGCCGCGCCGTCGGCGAGACCATGATCGTGCTGATGGCCACCGGCAACACCCCGGTGATGGAGCTGAACATCTTCGAGGGCATGCGCACCCTGGCGGCCAACGTCGCGGTGGAGATGCCGGAATCCGAAGTCGGTGGTTCGCATTACCGCGTGCTGTTCCTCGCCGCGCTGGTGCTGCTCTCCTTCACCTTCGTGATGAACACCCTGGCCGAGCTGATCCGCCAGCGGCTGCGCAAGAAGTACGCATCCCTGTAAGGCGGCCCACGCCGCGACGGCCCCCTCCCGGCGGGAGGGGGTGTGGACAAACAAGCGCCTCCTGCCCTGGGCGGGAAGCACTGGAAGACTCACGAGTTGGAGACATCCGTGAAAAAGGTTTCCCTCAAGAACTGGTTCGAGAGCGGCGCGCCGGGCGTCTGGATGAGCGGTGGCGCCGTGGCCATCGCCGTCATCATGACCATCGGCCTGCTCTCGGTGATCGCCGTGCGCGGCCTGGCCCACTTCTGGCCGGCCGACCTGATCGAAGCGCAGTACAGCATCCCCGGTCAGGCCCCCAAGGCGGTGATCGGCGAAGCGGTGCAAGTCGAGGAAGTGCCCAGCGCGCGCCTCAAGAGCGCCGGCCTGCCGGTGCAGGACGACAGCCCCGAGTTCATGACCCGCGAGCTGCTCAAGGTGGGCAACCGTGAGGTCTACGGCGCTGACTTCTCCTGGGTGGTCGGCGAGTGGTTGAAGGACCCGCAGAAGCCCGCCGAGCTGATCGCGCTGGAGCGCCGCGAGTGGGGCAACTTCTACGGCCGCCTGGTGAGCGTGAAGGAAGACGGCAAGGTGATCGCCGAAGGCGAGGCTGCCATGTCTGCCCTGCAGGAGCGCCTCAAGCGCGTCGACGACCTCTATGCCCAGCTCTACCGGCTGGAGAAGAAGGAGATCGGCGGCATCAACCACGGCCTCGAGCGCCTGCGCCTGGAAGGCCGCAAGCTGGAGCTCAAGGGCGAGCTGGACGCCGTGGCCCAGGCTGATCTGGCGGCCCGTCGCGCCGAGCTGGATGCCCGCTACAAGACCCTCGAAGTCCAGTTGACCGAGCTGCACCAAGCTTTCAACCGCGACAGCGTGGTGGTGCGTGAGGCCGGCGGCCAGGAGCAGGAGATCACCCTCGGCAAGGTGGTACACGCCTACCAGCCCAATGCCATGGGGCTGTTCGAGAAGCTGGGCTTCTACTTCAAGAAACTCTGGGAATTCCTCGCCGACGACCCGCGTGAGGCCAACACCGAGGGCGGCATCTTCCCGGCCATCTTCGGCACCGTGATGATGACCCTGATCATGGCCGTGATCGTCACCCCCTTCGGCGTGGTGGCGGCCATCTACCTGCGCGAGTACGCCAAGCAGGGCCTGCTGACCCGCATCATCCGCATTGCCGTGAACAACCTGGCCGGCGTCCCGGCCATCGTCTACGGCGTGTTCGGCCTGGGCTTCTTCGTCTACGTGGTGGGCGGCTCGCTGGACCGCATGTTCTTCCCCGAGGCCGCCCCGGCGCCGACCTTCGGCACCCCGGGCCTGCTCTGGGCCTCGCTGACCCTGGCGATCCTCGCCGTGCCGGTGGTGATCGTCGCCACCGAGGAAGGCCTGGCGCGCATCCCCCGCGCCGTGCGTGAAGGCTCCCTGGCCCTCGGCGCGACCAAGGCCGAGACCCTGTGGAAGATCGTCCTGCCGATGGCCAGCCCGGCCATGATGACCGGCCTGATCCTCGCCGTGGCCCGCGCCGCCGGCGAAGTGGCGCCGCTGATGCTGGTGGGCGTGGTGAAGCTGGCCCCGAGCCTGCCGGTGGACGGCAACTACCCCTACCTGCACCTGGACCAGAAGATCATGCACCTGGGCTTCCACATCTACGACGTCGGCTTCCAGAGCCCCAACGTCGAGGCCGCCCGCCCGCTGGTGTACGCCACCGCGCTGCTGCTGGTGCTGGTGATCGCCCTGCTGAACTTCTCGGCCGTGGCCATCCGCAACCACCTGCGCGAGAAGTACAAGGCGCTGGAAAACTGATCGAACGCCCGGCGGCCCCAAGGGCCGCCGCGCCTGAATACCTGAGCGCGTAGCCACCGGCTACGAACGGAGCGAGACCATGCAACACGAGACCCACAGCCACGGCGTCAACATCTCCGCCCTGGGCCGCGGCAAGCAGAGCCTGAACCTGGCCGACGAGACCGTCGCGCTGGAAGTGCCCGGCCTGAACCTGTACTACGGCCAGAAGCAGGCCCTGTACGACGTGCAGATGAACATCCCCAAGCAGCGCGTGACCGCCTTCATCGGCCCGTCCGGCTGCGGCAAGTCGACCCTGCTGCGCTGCTTCAACCGCATGAACGACCTGGTGGACGACTGCCGCGTGGAAGGCGAGATCCGCCTGGACGGCAAGAACATCTACCGCAAGGGCGAAGAAGTGGCCGAGCTGCGCCGTCGCGTCGGCATGGTGTTCCAGAAGCCCAACCCCTTCCCCAAGAGCATCTACGAGAACGTCGTCTACGGCCTGCGCATCCAGGGCATCAACAAGAAGCGCGTGCTCGACGAGGCCGTCGAGTGGGCCCTGAAGGGTGCCGCCCTGTGGGACGAGGTGAAGGACCGCCTGCACGAATCCGCCCTTGGCCTCTCCGGCGGTCAGCAGCAGCGCCTGGTCATCGCCCGTACCATCGCGGTCGAACCTGAAGTGCTGCTGCTCGACGAGCCCTGCTCGGCCCTCGACCCGATCTCCACCCTCAAGGTGGAAGAGCTGATCTACGAGCTGAAGAGCAAGTACACCATCGTCATCGTCACCCACAACATGCAGCAGGCCGCGCGCGTCTCCGACTACACGGCGTTCATGTACATGGGCAAGCTGATCGAGTTCGGCGACACCGATACGCTGTTCACCAACCCGTCCAAGAAGCAGACCGAAGACTACATCACCGGCCGCTACGGCTAGTGGCCGGGGCGCCCCCGCCTGTGCGGGCGCCCACGGGTGGACCCGGACAACACGAATGACCTGTAGCTGGCGGCGTGGAGCCTGCAGCTTTCGCGGAGCGAACAATGATCGACAAAGACAGCCTTACCCACCACATCTCCCAGCAGTTCAACGCCGAGCTGGAAGAGGTGCGCAGCCACCTCCTGGCCATGGGCGGCCTGGTGGAGAAACAGGTGAACGACGCCGTCACCGCGCTGATCGACGCCGACTCTGGCCTGGCCCAGCAGGTGCGCGAGATCGACGACCAGATCAACCAGATGGAGCGCAACATCGACGAGGAGTGCGTGCGCATCCTCGCCCGTCGCCAGCCGGCCGCCTCCGACCTGCGCCTGATCATCAGCATCTCCAAGTCGGTGATCGACCTGGAGCGCATCGGCGACGAATCCTCGAAGATCGCCCGCCGCGCCATCCAGCTCTGCGAAGAGGGCGTCTCGCCCCGGGGCTACGTCGAGGTGCGCCACATCGGCGACCAGGTGCGCAAGATGGTCCAGGAGGCGCTGGACGCCTTCGCCCGCTTCGACGCCGACCTGGCCCTGTCGGTGGCCCAGTACGACAAGACCATCGACCGCGAGTACAAGACCGCCCTGCGCGAGCTGGTCACCTACATGATGGAAGACCCCCGCGCCATCAGCCGCGTGCTCAACATCATCTGGGCCCTGCGTTCGCTGGAACGCATCGGTGACCACGCGCGCAACATCGCCGAACTGGTGATCTACCTGGTGCGCGGCACCGACGTGCGCCACATGGGCCTGGCCCGCATGCAGGAAGAAGTGCAGGGCGCGGGCAAGCCCGAGTAAGCTCCGCCTACGGGCCGGTCGCCCTTTTCCCGTTGGACCCGTCGCGCCCCGGCTTGCCCGGGGCGCATTCTATTTGGCACAGCACTATCGCCCGCAGCTATGCTTAGGTCCGGTCTGAGAGGAGTGGTTGATGAGCAAAGTTACTGTGCTGGTGGTGGACGACGCGTCCTTTATTCGTGACCTGGTGAAAAAGGGCCTGCGCGACCATTTCCCGGGTATCCAGATCGAAGAAGCGGTGAATGGCCGCAAGGCCCAGCAGATGCTCAGCCGCTCGTCGGTGGACCTGATCCTCTGCGACTGGGAGATGCCGGAGATGTCCGGCCTCGAGCTGCTCACCTGGTGCCGCGCCGAGGAAAGCCACAAGACCACGCCCTTCGTCATGGTCACCAGCCGTGGCGACAAGGAGAACGTGGTGCAGGCCATCCAGGCCGGCGTCTCCGACTACATCGGCAAGCCCTTCTCCAACGATCAGTTGGTGACCAAGGTCAAGAAGCAACTGGCCCGCGCCGGCCGCCTCGAAGCCCTGGCCGCCTCCGCGCCGCCCAAGATGCTCAGCACCGGCGGCTTCGCCAACGATTCCCTGGCCGCACTGACCGGCGGCAAGGGCGCCGACGTGGTCAAGCCCAAAAGCCCCAGCGCCAAGCCGGCGGTCCAGGCCGCCGCTGCCTTCGCCGCACCGACCAAGAGCGCTGCCGCCAAGGTGCCCGCCGGCCGTGGCCAGGCCCAGTTGCGCCTGCCCTCGGCGGTGCTCTCCTGCGTGATCAAGACCATCAGCCTCAAGGACGCCCACCTGGTGGTGAAGCGGGGCGACCCGCTGCCCCAGGTGCTGGAAAGCGCCGTGCTCGACCTGGAGCAGGGCGAGGGTGGCGAAGTGGCGCGCCTCAACGGCTACCTGCACGCCGTCGCCGCGCTGGAGCCCAAGCCCGACAGCGAGTGGCTGCAGCTCACCTTCCGCTTCGTCGACCGCGACCCGCAGAAGCTCGACTACCTGTCGCGCCTGATCGCCCGCGGCACCGCCCAGAAGCACTTCGTTCCCGGCGCCTGATGCCCGCCGGTCCGCCCGGACCGGCCCCCCAGCCAACCCCGTCACAGCCCGACCGCCGGCGCCTCGCACAGGACCGGCGGCGCTGCTAGGCTTGCCAGCTCATAACACTCATGAAACGTGCAGTCATGCCAGGGCGCGCTCTACTTCTCTGCTGCTTGCTGGTGGCCGCTATGCCCGCCAGCGCACTGACCATCTACAAGTACACCGACGCCAACGGCGTGGTGACCTACACCGACAAGGCCGTCTCCGGCGCTCAGGTGTTCGTCTTCCGCGACCGCATGGTGGAGCGGCTGGACCGCTCGGTGAAGCTGGAGACCCAGAAGCACGACGCCGGCGAGACCCTGCTGGTGCGCAACGACCTGTTCGCCCCGGTGGAAGTGGAGCTGAGCCTGGAGAACGTCAGCAACGCCATCGGCGACCCCGGCCGGCCGATCCGCTGGGTGCTGCCGCCGCGCAGCAAGATCCGCCTGGTCACCCTCAGCCCCGAGAACCCCGGCAAGGCCCTGCGCTACAAGCCGCGCCTGCGCTACGCCCTGGGCGACCCCCGGCAGCAACCCTCGCTGTACCGCTACCCGCTGCCCTGGCTCGGCGGCCCCTTCCGCCTGACCCAGGGCGCCAACGGCCAGTACAGCCACTTCACCCCCAAGGGCCGCTATGCCCAGGACGTGGCCATGCCCGAGGGCACGCCCATCGTCGCCGCCCGTGCCGGCATGGTGGTCAAGACCGAGAACCGCCAGAGCGGCCGGGGCGAGAACCCCTCCGGCAACTTCGTGCGCATCCTCCACGACGACGGCACCATGGGCGTCTACCTGCACCTCATGAAAGGCTCGGTGCAGGTCCAGGAAGGCCAGCGCGTGGCGCTTGGCGAGCAGATCGGCCGCTCCGGCAACACCGGCAACAGCACCGGCCCGCACCTGCACTTCGTCATCCAGCGCAACGTCGGCCTGGCCCTGGAGTCCATCCCCTTCGACTTCGCCCAGCCGGTGGACAGCCTGCCCAACTTCGCCGTTGGCGGTGAATGACAGCGCTCTGTCTGAGTTAAGTGTTGCTAGAAGATTTGAGCCCAGCTGATTGCCGAGCTTCGCGGGTGACTCTGGTTTCGCCCTCCCGGGCGAGTCACTTTTCTCAATCGTCGGGATGCCGAACCACAGAAAAGGAACCCAAAGGGCTTGCCCCTCCATACGGGGCTGGCTGAAGCCAGACTTCCCTCGCTCCATCATCGCTCCAGGGGCACGCCGCGAAGGGCCATCCCTGGCCCATCGCTGCTCTCGCGACATCCATGTCGCTCAACCCCTTCCACGACGATTCGCTCAGCCTCCTGGGAAGGGGCGTTTGGTGGCTGCTTCAACATCGATGCTCGGATCCTCACATCGATGTGGGCACCAAACCAGCGCGCAAACCCTAGGGATTCCGGGAAGGGCCGTGCTAGAACGCTTGAGTTGAAACCACAACAGCTAACGCAGAAAGAGCCAATGACAGCGCTTGCGTCACCCCGGTCGGCGCGCCTAAAATGCGCGCCTTTCCCCCAACCCGACAGCAAAGGAGGTTCATCATGCAAACACTGATCACCCTTTGCAGGTCGCGCCTGGCTTAATCGCCCCTTCCGTCCTTCTTCGCGACGGTTCCGCATCGCCCGGCCCCAGGCCTGCCAAATCCAAGCATTTTCGTTTCAACCCATTTGGATTGGACCATGGGCACTTGCATTCGCAATCTGGCCGACGGCATCACCCTGATCGCCGCGGACGACACCTGGATCGAAGGAAAAGCGATCCAGCAACTTGAAACCACCGCCCGCCTGCCGGGCATGCAACGGGTGGCCGGCATGCCGGACCTGCACCCGGGGCGCGGCTACCCGGTGGGCGCCGCGTTCTTCTCCAGCGGGCGCTTCTACCCCGCCCTGGTGGGCAACGACATTGGCTGCGGCATGGCCTTCTGGCGCACCGACATCCCCGTCGCCAAGCTCCACCTGGACAAGCTGGAGAAGCGCCTGGGCTCCCTCGATGCGCCGCTGGACGACAGCTGGCAGGAGGCGATCACCGCCTTCGGCCTGCCGCCCTGCGGACACGAGCGTTCCCTGGGCACCATCGGCGGCGGCAACCACTTCGCCGAGCTGCAGCAGCTCGACGAGGCCTACGACGCCGACGCCCTGGCGGCCTTGGGCATCGACCGCAAGCACCTGCTCCTGCTGGTGCACAGCGGCTCGCGCGGCCTGGGCGAAGCCATCCTGCGCGAGCAGGTGGACCGCTTCAGCCACGCCGGCCTGGAGGCCGGCAGCCCGGAGGCCGAGCACTACCTGGCCCGCCACGACGGCGCCCTGCGCTTCGCCGAAGCCAACCGGCAACTGATCGCCCGACGCATCCTCGACCGCCTGCGTGCAGACGGCGAACAACTGCTGGACGTGAACCACAACCTCGTCTCCGCTGCGACCATCGGCGGCGTCGACGGTTGGCTGCACCGCAAGGGCGCCACCCCCGCCGACCAGGGCGTGATGGTCATCCCCGGTTCCCGGGGTGACTACAGCTACCTGGTGGCCCCGGTGCCCGACGAGCGCAGCCTCAACTCCCTGGCTCACGGCGCCGGGCGCAAGTGGATGCGCAGCGAGTGCAAGGACCGCCTCGCCAAGCGCTACAGCGTCGAGCAACTGGAACGCACCGCCCTCGGCAGCCGGGTGATCTGCGCCGACCGCGCGCTGATCTACGAGGAAGCGCCGGAAGCCTACAAGGCCATCGACTCGGTGGTCGGCGCCCTGCGCGATGCCGGGCTGGTGCAGGTGCTGGCGCGGCTCAAGCCGGTGCTGACCTACAAGACGCGCGGAGGGTGCTGCTGATGATCCTCCTGCAACTCTCGGCGGCCCAGGGGCCGGACGAATGCGCCCTGGCGGTGGCCAAGGCGCTGCAGCGGCTGACGCACGAAGCCGCGCAGCGGCAGGTTCGCGTACAGGTACTGGAGCGGGAGGAGGGTGCCCGGCGCGGCACCCTCGTCTCCGCCCTACTGGCCCTGGACGGCGACCAGGCCGACGGCCTCGCCCGGGACTGGGAAGGCACCCTGCAATGGACCTGCCCCAGCCCCTACCGGCCCAACCACGGGCGCAAGAACTGGTTCTTCGGCGGGGCTCGCTTCGCCCCGCCGCCGGCCAGCCTCGAAGGCGAGATCCGCTTCGAAGCCCTGCGCGCCTCCGGCCCCGGCGGGCAACACGTCAACACCACCGACTCGGCAGTGCGCGCTACCCACCTCGCCAGCGGCATCAGCGTCAAGGTGCAGAGCGAGCGCAGCCAGCACGCCAACAAGCGCCTGGCCATCCTCCTCATCGGCCAGCGCCTGGCGCAACGGGCCGAAGAAGCGGACGGCGCCCTGCGCGCGGAGCGGCGCCTGTTCCACCACCGGGTGGAGCGGGGCAACCCGGTGCGCTGCTTCAAGGGCGAGCGGTTCGAGCCGATGTGAACACACGCGCAGGTCGGGTTCGCCCGCACCTGCGCGTCATCGGTGATCCATCAACTGCTCTGGCTGGCCTTCATCGAGGCCAGCAACGTGCCTTGCGGCGGCGCTGCCCGGAAGTGCCGGTACAACCCGTCGAAGATCGCGTTCGCTACCCGCTGCTGGTGGCGGGCATCGATCAGCCGACGGCAATCACCCGGGTTGGACATGAAGCCGGTTTCCACCAGCACCGAGGGGATGTCCGGAGACTTGAGCACGGCGAAGCCCGCCTGCTCGACCCGCTTCTGGTGCACGCCCGCCACACCCTGCAGGCTGCCCAGGATGCTCTTGCCCAGGTCCAGGCTGGTGGCGATGGTGGCGGTCATCGACATGTCGAGAATCACCCCGGCCAGCATCGGGTCCTTGTCCTTCAGCGACAGCAAACGCTCGGCACCGATCAGGTCCACACGGTTCTCGCGCTCGGCGAGCCAGCGCGCCGTGGTGGACGTCGCCCCGCCCTGGGACAGCGCGAAAACCGACGCCCCGGAGGCACTGCGCCTGGGCGCCGCATCGGCATGGACGGAGATGAACAGATCGGCGTTGCGCCGCCGGGCGATCTCGACCCGCTTGCGCAGCGGTACGAACACGTCGTCATTGCGCACCAGATGGGCCTTGAAGCCCTTCTGGGCATTCACCTTCCTGGCCAGCAGGCGGGCGATGGCCAATGCCACCGCCTTCTCCTGCTCACCGTTGAAACCGATGGCGCCCGGGTCCTTGCCGCCGTGGCCCGCGTCGATGGCGACGACGATGTCCCGCTGCCCGCCTGCAGGAGCGACCGCCGTAGCGGCCGGCGCCAACGCAGGGGCGGGCGTGAGCGGCTGGAAGTCCAGCACCAGCCGGTGCCCCTTGCCCTCCCCAGGTGGCAGCAGGAAGCTGCTCAGCTGCGCCGGGGCCTGCAGGTCGAACACCAGCCGCGTGCTGCGGCCCTGCAGACCACTGCGGACCGAACGGATCGGCCCCTGGCCCAGCGCCAGGTCCTGCAGGTGAGCGTCCAGGCGGGTGTCGTCCAGGTCGACGATGACCCGCTCCGGCGCGGCCAGCGCGAAGCTGCGGAAGTTCACCGGGCCGCTGAGGTCCAACACGATGCGCAGGCGGTCGGCCGTCCGCCAACTGCGAACCTGGGTGACGGCCTGGGCGGCGGAGGCCTTGGCAGCGAAGGGCAGGGTGAAACCGGCGAGCACGAACTTGAGCAGATGACGGCGATCCATGAGGGGGCTCCATCGCATCGAGGAAAGCGGGATCGGCCAATTATGTTATAAAGTAACGTTTTTGGCAGCCCGACTCCGGCTCGACGTTCCCTCTGCCGTGCGTTTCGCACCCACAAAAAACGGGGCCCTTCGGCCCCGTTCTCGTTTCAACTGGTGGTCACGCCCGGGCTTATTCCCCCGGGATGTCCTTGCGCAGCTTCACCGCCTCCTGCTTGCGCCCACGGGCGATGCGCATGCGGATGTTCAGCGCCTCCACGCCCAGGGAGAAGGCCATGGCGAAGTACACATAGCCCTTCGGCACGTGGACTTCGAAAGCCTCGGCGATGAGCACGGTGCCCACCACCACCAGGAAGGCCAGGGCCAGCATCTTCAGGCTCGGGTGCTTGTCGATGAAGGCACTGATGGTGCCGGCGGCGGCCATCATCACCAGCACGGCGACGATGATCGCGGCGACCATCACCGGCACGTGGGAAACCATGCCCACGGCAGTGATCACCGAGTCCAGGGAGAACACGATGTCGATGATGGCGATCTGGATGATGGTGCCGATGAAGTTGCGCGCGGCGCCCGTGGCCGGCGTGGCTTCGGTCTCGTCCTCACCCTCCAGGCTGTGGAACATCTCGGTGCTGCTCTTCCACAGCAGGAACAGGCCGCCGAAGAACAGGATCAGGTCGCGCCCCGAGATGCCCTGGCCGAACAGATGGAACAGGTCGGTGGTGAGCCGCATGATCCAGGTGATCGACAGCAGCAGCAGGATGCGCGTGACCATCGCCAGCGCCAGGCCGAAGAACCGGGTGCGTGCCTGCATATGCGGCGGCATGCGGCCCACGAGGATGGCGATCATGATGATGTTGTCGATGCCCAGGACAATCTCCAGGGCGGTCAGGGTGAAGAAGGCGACCCAGATTTCCGGGCTGGTCAGCCATTCCATGATGCGAATACCTCGTGGTGTCGACGGCTAGGTTGGAGCACGGCCATGCCGGAAAGTGCGAGCCTTTCCGGCGTGAATGAATTAAAGGAGGCGCCTGACCCTCACGGGGTGCCGAACAGCGGGAAGACCCCGAGCAGCAGCGCGGCGAGCAGGATACACAGGCAGATCAGAACCGCCCACTTCAACGTGAAGCGCTGGTGGTCGCCGAATTCGATCTTCGCCAGGCCCACCAGCAGGTAGGTGGAGGGCACCAGCGGGCTCAGCAGGTGCACCGGCTGGCCTACGATGGAGGCCCGCGCCATCTCCACCGGGCTGATGCCGTAATGACCCGCCGCCTCGGTCAGTACCGGCAACACGCCGTAATAGAAAGCGTCGTTGGACATGAAGAAAGTGAACGGCATGCTCACCACCGCCGTGATCACCGCCATGTACGGCCCCATGGACGGCGGGATCACCGCCAGCAGGCTCTTGGACATCGCCTCCACCATCCCCGTGCCGGAGAGGATGCCGGTGAAGATGCCGGCCGCGAAGATCAGCCCCACCACCGCCAGCACGTTGCCGGCATGGGCCGCCACGCGCTCCTTCTGCTGCTGCAGGCAGGGGTAGTTGATGATCATCGCGATGCTGAAGGCCACCATGAACAGCACCGGCAGCGGCATCAGACCGAGGATCAGCGTCACCATCAGTGCCGCCGTCAGCGCCGCGTTCACCCACAGAAGCTTCGGCCGGCGCGCCTCGGGGAACTGCGACACGCTGATGTCCACATGGCTTTCCGGCAGGTCCGGCAGTTGCAGCACGCCCAGGCGGGCGCGCTCACGCTTGCCATAGGCCCAGGCCAGGCCGAACAGCGCCACGGCACCGGCCGCCATCGCCGGGATCATCGGCACGAAGATGTCCGACGGGTCCACGTGCAGCGCACTGGCCGCACGGGCGGTGGGGCCGCCCCACGGGGTCATGTTCATGATCCCGCCGGCCAGGATGATCAGCCCCGCCATGATCAGCGGGCTCATGCCCAGGCGGCTGTACAGCGGCAGCAGTGCCGCCACGCAGATCATGTAGGTGGTCGCACCGTCGCCATCGAGGGAGACGATCAGCGCCAGCGCTGCCGTGCCCATCGACACCTTCAGCGGATCGCCCTTCACCAGCCGCAGGATCGCCCGCACCGGCGGGTCGAACAGGCCCGAGTCGATCATCAGGGCGAAGTAGAGGATGGCGAACATCAGCATCACGCCCGTGGGCGCCAGCTTGGTGATGCCCTCCAGCATCATCGGGCCGATACCGGCGGCGAAGCCACCGATCAGCGCGAAGGTGATGGGCACGATGATCAGGGCGATCAGGGCGGACAGGCGCTTGGTCATGATCAGGAACATGAAGGTCATGACCATGGCGAAACCGAGGAAGGTCAGCATGGGAATCTCCGGACGAAAGGCGATGAGGACGGGAGCCGGTCAGCGCGCAGCGGGTCGGGTACGGAGAGGGGGCGGAACGAGGCCGAGGAGGCGGCAGGAGCGGAGCATGGCAATCACCCATCTTGTTGTTGTCGGGGTGCCTGGCGCGGAACGGGCAGCGCCGGGCGGCCGGTCTGTGCCGGCGGTGGGGCGATGCTAAGGGGCGAAGCTTTCAGCCAGCTTTCGCTGCGAACCGGCAGCGAAGTGCCGCGAAATCCGGACGGGCGGTCAGCCCGCCCCGGCTTGCAGCAGCGCCAGCACGGCCACCAGGGTGGCGCCGGAAAGCAGCGTCTGCAGGGTGATGATCCCCGCCATAAGGTGGCCGTCGCCGCCCAACTGGCGGGTCAGCACATAGGCGGTGGGCGCCGTCGGCAGGGCGAAGAACAGCACCAGGATGCTGCTCTCCATCGCCGGCAGCCCGAGCAC
Source organism: Pseudomonas sp. ENNP23 (assembly GCF_001728945.1). Lineage (NCBI taxonomy): Bacteria > Pseudomonadati > Pseudomonadota > Gammaproteobacteria > Pseudomonadales > Pseudomonadaceae > Pseudomonas > Pseudomonas sp. ENNP23. The sequence continues at coordinate 54,052 of NZ_LYSP01000029.1, read as the reverse complement.
TCGCGCCACGGCGAAGGCCAGCGCCGGCATCGCCAGCAGCCGCGCCGCGCAGTTCCAGCCCAGGGCCGGCAGCTCGCCGCCCAGCTCGCGGGGTTGCAGCGCCGCCCCCACGCAGAGCAGGCCCAGGGGCAGGCTCGCCACCGCCACCAGGTTGAGCAACCGGTCCAGCCCGCCGCCCAGGCCCAGCCCCGTCAGGTTGTAGGCCGCACCGGCCAGGCAGGCGAGGATCAACGGATTCTTCACCATCGGCAGCAGCAGGCCCCGTGCGCTGACCCCGCGCTCGGCAGTCAGCGACCACACCGACAGCAGGTTCACCGTCGGCACCATCAGCGCCAGCATCAGCGCCGCAATGGCCAGCCCCTCCTGGCCGAACAGGCTGCCGATGGCCGCCAGCCCCAGGTAGGTGTTGAAGCGCAGCACGCCCTGGGTGATCGCCCCGAAGCGCGCCGCCGGCCAGCCCAGCAGGCGCCGCGCCAGCAGCAACCCCGCCCAGCCCAGGCCCAGGCCCAGCAGCACCGCCAACGCCAGGCGCGGCAGCGCCGGGTTGTCCAGCGGCGCCGTGGCCAGGCTGCTGAACAGCAGCGCGGGGAACAGGATGAAGTAGTTCAAACGCTCGGCGGCCGGCCAGAAGGCCTCGCCGGGGAAGTCGACCCGCCGCAGCACATGGCCGGCGACGATCAGGGCGAACAGGGGCCAGAGGGCCTGGAGCAGGGTCAGCACGGGCGCGTCCGATTGTCCGGTGGCGAAGGCCGCATCTTGTCCGTCGCGGCCCTCACGGCGCAACCGGCAACGCGCTAGGCTGCGCCTTTGCCAAGGAGCACGCCATGACCACCGTACACACCGGCGGCTGCCACTGCGGCCGCCTGCGCTACCGCTTCGACGCCCCCCTGGCCGACATCGCCCACTGCCACTGCAGCGACTGCCGGCGCATCACCGGCGGCCTGGTGACCACCTGGATCACCGTGCCCCGCGCGGCGTTCACCTGGCTCCACGGGCAGCCGGCCGAGTACCGCTCCTCCGCCACCTGCAGCCGCTACTTCTGTGGCCATTGCGGCTGCCACTTGGCGCTCTACACCAGCCTCAGCCCGGACAGCCTCGACGTCACCGTGGCCACCCTCGACGACGTCCACCAGGCCCCGGCCGACCGCCACATCTGGGTGCGCAGCCGCCTGCCCTGGGTGACCCTCGACCCGCACCTGCCGGAGGAGCAGGAAGAGGCGCTGTGAGTTATCTACAGCGCCCCATCAGCGCACGGCCAGCACCCTCGGCAGTTCCCCACAGGGCACCCAGACCCGGCCCTGCCACTCCAGCACGCTGACCGGCTGGCCCGTGCCGTGGAGCTGCACCTGCCGGGGCTGCACCGGGTCGCCCCGGCACTCGCTGCGCAGCGTCAGCACCACCTCCTGGGTGAGCCACTGGCGGATGCTGCGGTTCTCCGGGTGGTAGTAGTGGATCAGCGCCCCATAGGCCGCCGACTCGCTCACCAGCAAACCTTCCTCCGCCACCCCGCCGCCGTCCGGGTACCAGGCCCAGCGCCACTGGTCCGGATCGAGATTGGCGCGGATGCGGTCCTCCAGCAGCGGGTGCTGCATCAGCCGCCCCAGGTCGCGCACGCAGAACCAGGCCTGGTCATCCAGCAGAAAGGCCCGCAACTGGCGGCGATGGCGGATGAAGACACGGGGTTGGAGGATGGGGGTGTCGTCGAGCAGCTCATTCATGAGTGCATCTCCAAGTGTCGTTGAGAGGGCCCTTGTTGAGAGGGCGGCCGGGTACTTCAACACCGCACTTGGAACGGCCCGCAGATTTCCCCCCGAAGGAGTCTTTTATGGCTGCGCGCTACCCGGCCAGAACGACCGCTGTTTGACCAGCGCCGCGACTATCGGGTGCGGAGGACCGCCAAGTGAGAGGTGTGTTGAGCACCGGCGACGGACACTAGAGAGCCGAACCAGGCCAAACAACGTGATCACAGGGGAATCGGATTGTACGGAGGCACACCCACCCATTTCCCCCAACGTCCTCATCCCACGCTGTAGGAAACCACGTAAAAATGCCGCCCACCGCGTAGGCTGGAATCCATCAGCTCCCACCGCCCACCCCCCGGTCGGGCTGTACACGACCCGTAGGATGTGCTGAGGCTACGAAGCGCATCACGTCGCGGCCAGGCGGTGGCACCACATGTTGCGCCCGGCTTGATGGGCTTCGCTGCGCTCAGCGCCATCCTACGGGGCGTTGGCCGAGGCTTTGGCGCAGGGTGCGTGGATGTATGAAGCGTACGGCTGTAGCCCGGGCTTCAGCCCGGGAGCGGCGCTGGGCATTCCCGGACTGAAGTCCGGGCTACGGTCTGAGCACCATCCTACGGGGGCGTTGACCGAGGCTTTGGCACGGGACCGCGTGGATCGGTGAAGCGCGATCCCCCCTACGGTTGGTGCTGCCTGGTCGCTTAGGGTGGATGCCGCTCTTCGCATCCACCAACTCCCGCCGCCTGCACCCCGGTCGGGCTGGGCAGGATCCGTAGGATGCGCTGAGGCACGAAGCGCATCGCGTCCATATCAGGTCATGGCACCACATGTTGCGCTCGGCCTGATGGGCATCGCTGCGCTCAGCGCCATCCTTCGGGGCTGTTGGTCGTGGCTGTGGCGTGCGATCCACCCTGCACCTGTGGGAGCGGGCTCAGGGCAGTTCGAGGCCGCCGGCGGCTTTGTGCAACTGGCGCAGGTGGGCGCCGAGCTGGTCGAGGTTGGCCTGGGTGGCGTCGAGTTCGGTGAGGATGCGCGGGTCGATCAGTTCGCGCAGTTCACGGTCGAGGCTGTCGGTGAGCTGGCGCAGGGTGCGCTGGCGGTTGGCGCTCTCTTCCTGCAGGCGCTGCCATTCGCTGGCCTGGGGCAGGCCGTAGCCGCTGCCTTGCAGCAGGTCGGCCGGGCGGCTGAGGAAGCCGCTGTTGGCGAGGATCTGTTCGAGGGTGCCGCCAGCGCGGGAGAACTCGGTCTGGCCGAGGGTGGCGCGGTTGTCCAGGTAGCGGCGCTTGAGGTCGTCCTGGGCGAGCAGCATCTGCCGGCGCATGGCGGCCTGCTCCAGCAGCAGCAGGGCGGCGCTGCCGCGCAGGTCGGCGTGTTCGATGTATGGGCGGCGGCGGGTGGCGTCCTGGGCGAGCCAGGTTTCCACGTCGGCCTCGGGCAGCCCCAGGCGCTGGCGGGCGATGTCGAACATGGCCTGATAGCGGTCGCGGAAGGAGTCGAAGCGGTAGCCCAGGCGCAGGGCTTCCTTCGGGTCGCGCAGGGGGCTGGGGTCGGCCACGCCGCGCCCTTCCAGCACGGCGAGTAGGCCGTTGGGCATGATGCTGTCGAGGTCGTCCAGGCGCGGGTCGGCGGTGCCGCTGCGCAGCAGCTTGAGGGTCTCGACGGCGCAGTTGTTGGAGAGGAACCAGTAGTTGCCGTCGTAGCTCCAGTGCATTTCGGCGGCGCGCTCCACCAGGTTGTGGACCTGCTCGCGGTCCAGGCGCAGGGGCACGGAGGCGAGGCTGCGCATTTCCACCTTGGTGTACTCGTCGATCACCTGGGCCAGCGGCAGGACGAACAGCCGCGAGGGGTAGGCGCCGGTAAGGCCGTCCCAACTGGAGAGCTGCACGTCGCCGACGAAGGCGCGGTAGGAGAGCACCAGGTGCTGGTCGAGGTCGAGCCGGCAGTCCGGGCCGCGCGGGCGACCGGGGGCGCAGATGACCAGGCGCAGCATGGTGTGGCCCCAGCGGCTGGCCCAGTTGTCGTTGGCTTCGGCGAACAGGTAGTCCACTTCGTAGACCCGATCGGGGTCGAGGCGCCCCAGGGGTTCGCGGCCGAAGTCGCGCCCAGCGTTGAGGTAGGCCAGTTCGCTGGCGCAGGTGCCGGCGGCGTCCGGGGCCCAGCCGAAGTGGTCGCGGAAGTAGCGGTACAGCGCGGGGCGCCGGCAGCGGTAGTCGGGGTCGAGGAGGAAGTACTCCATGTTCACCGCGACGAATTCCCGGGGGTTGGTCAGCTCGTAGAGGTCGGGGCTGCGGGCGGCCTGGTGGTTGTCCGCTTCCCGCTCGCCGCGCTGGCCGACGCGCTGGGGCCAGCCGGCGAGGTCCAGCAGGCGCGGGTCGTCGCTGAAGGTGAAGCGGCGGGCGGTCTGCCCGCGGCACTCGCTGCGCAGGCCGACGGCGCCGGTGCTGGCCTGGGCGCTGCGGCAGCGGAAGCCGAGGCTGCGATGGGCGGCGTCGCGGTAGTGGGCGCGGTCGTAGAGGTGGGTCAGCTCGTGGAGCACGGTGGCCAGCAGTTCGCGGCGCACGGTGCCGTGGGGGCGCGTGGTCTTCTCGCGGGCGGCGCTGCCATCGGCGAGGGCGGGCAGCAGGGCGCGGTTGAGGTCGAGGGCGTCGATGCGGGTGGCGCGGCCGTAGGCGTTGTCCGGCAGGTCATCGGCCCAGGTGACTTCCACCTGGCGGTCGAGGCGTTCGATGAAGCGCGGCGGCAGCTTCTGCAGGGCTTCGTCGAGCAGGGCCTGGCTGGCCTGGCGCTGGGCGGCGTCGAGGCCGTCGGTCTTCAGCGCCAGGCGCAGGTCGGCACGGGCGCTGGCGCAGGCCAGCAGGGCGGCCAGGCCAAGCGCGCCGAGGCGCCACAGACGCAGGCTCAAGGGCGCCGCTTCAGAGGGCGAGGATGGCCTGGGCGAGGGTTTCGTCGCTGGCCTCGCGGGCTTCCGGCAGGCGGGTGCGCAGGGTGTCGAAGGCGGCTTCGAGCTGCACGCCACGGATGGCGCCTTCGCTGGCGACGAAGCTGGCAGCGTCGTCGCGGGCCTCGCGGATCACCTTCATGTCGCGGATGGAGGTGGTGGTGTCGGAGGTGAAGTCGATGCTGCGGCCCAGTGCACGGACGACGATGTTGCTGGTGGCGACCAGGGTCTGGGCCTGGGCGATGCCGGTGAACAGGGTGAGGGCGGTGGCAGCGACGATCAGCGTGCGACGCATGGAGGGTCTCCGGAGGTGAAAACTGTACGGGTCATTGGACGTCAAGGCGGCCGCCCGGTTCAGCGCAAGCGCAGCGGCACCGGCGCGGCGGGCGCAAAGGCTAGCGAAAGGCGCCAGGCGCGGCCATAGCCTGCTGTCGCGGCTGTGAACCGGGTGGCGCCGATCGGGTGCCTCAGAGGGCGAGGATGGCTTCGGCCAGTTGCAGGTCGCTGGCCTGCAGTTGCGGGGCCTGGGTGCGGATGTGTACCAGGGCGGCTTCCAGGCGGGCACCGCGAATGGCGCCTTCGCTGGCGACGAAGCTGGCGGCGTCGTCACGGGCGGCGCGTACCAGCTTGCTGTCGCGCAGGGAGGAGGAGGCGTCCGAAGTGGTGTCGGCGCTGGCGCTGAGGGCGCCGGCCAGGGAGTCGGTGGTCACGGCAAGGCTGGAGGCGAAGGTGGCGCTGGAGAAGGCCAGGAGCGCAGCGGCACCGAGCAGGCGGAACGAGGGCATGGGGAAACTCCTGTACGGCAGGGGGACGCCCCTCGGGGCGTCCCATCGACACGATGCCCCGGAGCGGGGCGGCGCCGATTTTCGCACAGGGCCCAGCGCAGCGGCAGAGCAGATGACCGCCGGGGCGCGCCTCAGCGCCAGAACGGCTTGTCCAGCTCGACGCGCCGGTCGCTTTCGCTGAGGCCGATGTCGGCCAGTTGCTGGGCGTTGAGCTGGGCCAACTGGCAGCGGGTCCGGGCGTTGCGCTGCCACTCGACGACGCGGGCGTACAGGCGCAGGAACAGCGGCGCACTCGGTGTGGGCGGCAGTGGGGCGGGGCGGGCGTGGAGGTGGCGTTCCATGGTGGTGGCTTCCCTGTTGAGGTGGGGCAGTCCATGGTCGCGCGGTGGGGGGAGCGTGGGCAGGCACAGCGGGGTGGAATTGTACGGGTCCAGGTGCGGATATTCGCGAACTGTTACGCCCGTATCCGGCACATCTGTACCAGCGTCCGGTTTCCCGGGGCCGTAAAAACGAAAACCCGCCGGCTGAGCGGCGGGTTCTGTCGGTACTGCGGTGCGGCTTGCGCCGCGCTGGCTCAACGCCAGAAGGGCTTGTTCAGCTCCATTTCACGCTGCGCTTCGCTGATGCCGGCGTCGGCCAGCAGGCGGGCGTCCAGCATGGCCAGTTGACGACGGCTGGCGATGCGGCGCTGCCACAGCAGCAGGGTGGAGATGACGCGCAGCGGCCAGGAGGCTTTGGCGCTCGACTCGTGGGAGTTGAAGATCAGGTCGGAACTGAGGGTACGTTCCATGGCGGTGCTTCCTTCCCGCTTGTGGCGGGGCTAGAGGGGTTGTCTGGTGGCTATTTTCTAGCCGGAACAGCCGACTCAGTAGTCACAGCTACCGAAAATTGTAGGGCTACTAGAAAGCAAGCTAACTAACTGTATTGGTAAAATTTTAGTTAGCTGTACCGGTCACCCGTTGAAACCCTCGGCATTCAACGGGAAACCGGATTTTCCTCTGAGGAAGTAACTTTTGGCAGGGGTTTGGAGCAGTACAGTTGGCCTTTTACCTGATGCAGTTTTTTGACCTGTTTGTCAGGTAGAAGGCCATTCGGAAGGGGCTCAACTGGCCAGCATGCGGCCGGTTTCTTCCAGGTTGATGTGCCAGGCCATGGCCTCGCGGAGCAGGTGCGGGGTGTGCCCGCCCTTGGCGCAGGCGGCGGTGAAGTACGCATCGAGCGCCGGACGATAATCCGGATGCACGCAGTTGTCGATGATGACCCGTGCGCGCTCGCGCGGCGCCAGGCCGCGCAGGTCCGCCAGGCCCTGTTCGGTGACGAGGATGTCGACGTCGTGCTCGGTGTGGTCCACGTGGCTGACCATGGGCACCACGCTGGAGATGGCACCGCCCTTGGCGATGGACTTGGTGACGAAGATCGCCAGGTGGGCGTTGCGGGCGAAGTCACCCGAGCCGCCGATGCCGTTCATCATCCTGGTGCCGCCGACGTGGGTGGAGTTGACGTTGCCGTAGATGTCGAACTCCAGGGCGGTGTTGATGCCGATGATGCCCAGGCGCCGCACCACTTCGGGATGGTTGGAGATCTCCTGCGGGCGCAGCACCAGCTTGTCCTTGTAGCGCTCCAGGTTGCCGAACACGTCGGCGTTGCGGCGCGCGGAGAGGGTGATGGAGCTGCCCGAGGCGAAGCGCAGCTTGCCGGCGTCGATCAGGTCGAAGGTGGAGTCCTGCAGCACCTCGGAATACATGGTGAGGTCCTGGAAGGGCGAGTCGATCAGGCCGCACATCACCGCGTTGGCGATGCTGCCGATGCCGGCCTGCAGCGGGCCGAGGTTGTTGCTCATGCGGCCGTCGGCCACTTCACGGCCGAAGAAGGCGATCAGGTGGTCGGCGATGGCCTGGGTCTCGTGGTCCGGCGGCAGCACGGTGGACAGCGAGTCGGGCTGGTTGGTGAAGACGATGCCGGCGATCTTCGCCGGGTCGATCGGGATCGCGGTGCTGCCGATGCGGTCGTCCACACGGGTCAGCGGGATCGGCGTGCGGGTCGGGCGGTAGGTCGGGATGTAGATGTCGTGCAGTCCTTCCAGGTTGGTGTGGTGAGAGAGGTTTATCTCCACGATCACCCGCTTGGCGAAGATGGCGAAGCTGGCCGAGTTGCCCACCGAGGTGGTCGGCACGATGTGGCCCTGCTCGGTGATGGCGGTGGCCTCGATCACGGCGATGTCCGGCAGCTTGAGCTGGTGGTTGCGCAGTTGCTCGACGGTTTCCGACAGGTGCTGGTCGATGAACATCACGCTGCCGTCGTTGATCGCCTTGCGCAGGGTGCTGTCCACCTGGAACGGCATGCGCCGCGCCAGTACGCCGGCCTCGGTGAGCTGCTTGTCGAGGTCGTTGCCCAGGCTGGCGCCGGTCATCAGGGTGATGCGCAGCGGCGAGGCCTTGGCGCGCTCGGCCAGGGCGCGAGGCACGGCCTTGGCTTCACCGGCGCGGGTGAAGCCGCTCATGCCGACGGTCATGCCGTCTTCGATCAGGGCCGCGGCCTCGGCCGCACTCATGACCTTGTCCAACAACGAGGGCAGGCGTACGCGATCAGGGTACATGGAGGAAAACCTCAGGGCTTCAGGGTGGGGGAGGAAGGCGCGCAGTCTAGGGGCTGCGGCGCGGGGCGACTTCTATACCAAGGTCGAACAGGCCGCTCTGGACGGGGCCTTTGCGCGCGTCATGGTGGTGGTTCGGGCGGCGTTTTTGAATGCGGCGGATTGGCGCGGCGCAGACGGCCGCGCGGGGCATGGTGAGGGGCCCGGGCAGGCCCCTGCGGGGGTTACTCGGCGCGTTCGCCGCACAGGTCCAGGGCGAACCAGCGTTCCGTCGCCTCGGCGTCCAGGCCGGCGCCAATCAGGGCGAACAGCTTGGCCAGGGCGGCCTCGCGGGTCATGCCGCCGGCCGACACCAGGCCACTGGCGGCCAGTTGGCTGCCGGCGGCGTAGACACCGAACTCCACATGCCCGGCCGGGCACTGGCTGATGGCCGCCAGCACCACGCCGCGCTGGCGCGCCTCGCGCAGCACCTGCAGCAGCTCGGCGTTGTCCGACGGGCCGGTGCCGCTGCCGTAGCACTCCAGCAGCAGGCCCTGCACGCCACTGCCCAGCAGGGCCCGCAGGTGCGCGGCCTGCAGGCCGGGGAACAGCGGCACCACCGCCAGGTTGACCGGCTGGCGACGGACGGCGAAGCCCAGCTCGGCAGGCACCGGGGCGTGCTCGCCGTGGCGCGGGCGCGGCAACACGGTGAAGGCATCCAGCGCCTCGCTGTACAGCTTGCTGACCCGGGCACCGTGCATCAGCGCACCGTTGAACCACAGGTGCACGCCGGGCGCCACGCCAGCCGCGAGGGCCGCCAGGGCGCCGCACAGGTTGGGCCAGGCGTCGCTGCCCTCGGCACCGGCCGGCAGCATGGAGCCGGTGAGCACCACCGGCACGCCCAGGCCGAGCAGCTGGAAGCTCAGGGCCGCGGCGCTGTAGGCCAGGGTGTCGGTGCCATGCAGCAGCAGCACGGCGTCGTGCCCGCCTTCGCGCACCGCATCGACGATGACGTCGCGCATGGCCAGCCACTGGGCCTGGGTCATGTTGGCGCTGTCCAGCAGGGGCAGCATCTCGGCGAAGGTGAAGTCCAGGGCCGGCGCCTCGGGCTGGCTCGCCAGGTGCTCGCGCATGCGCGCCTCGAAGCCGCCGGCTGGGGCCAGGCCCTGGGCGCTCTGCAGCATGCCGATGGTGCCGCCGGTATAGAGGACGAAGAGGTTCTTGACTGCGCTCATGCCGTGTCCTGTTCCCTCGGGGATAAAACGGTGGGCCAGCATAACGCTGAATCCGGCCGCGAACGCGAGCCGATCCCACCAGAAAAACCTGTGCCTGATACGAAGATGCCGCTTCCCCGCAGGGCGGAGAAGCGGCATCCGGTGACGCGAGGTGTGTGCTTAGCGGTGGCTTTCCGCCAGGCCGGCCGGGGCCTGTTGCGGGGCCGCTTCGCTGGCCGGGCGGGTCGGCCAGGCGGCGCGGTCCAGATCCAGGTCGGCGAACTTGCTGGCGTCGAACACCGGGGTGTCGATGCCGGCCTTGACTTGGGCGTCGTAGTCACGCATCAGGCGCATGCCGACCTTGAACAGCAGGGTGATGGCCACCAGGTTGACCACGGCCAGCAGGCCCATGGTGACGTCGGCGAAACCGAACACGGTGGACAGGTCCTGCATGGAACCCCACAGCACCAGCGCCATGACCAGCGCGCGGTAGACGATCAGCAGGGCGCGCTTGGAGCTGAAGAAGCTCAGGGCGTTCTCACCCAGGTAGTAGTTGTAGACCAGGGTGGTGAAGACGAAGAGCAGCAGCGCCATGCTCACGAAGATGCGGCCCCACTCGCCCACTTCGGCCGCCAGGGCCGCCTGGGTGAGGACCACACCGGCCATTTCGCTGCCCGGCTGGTAGACGCCGGAGAGCAGGATGATCAGCGCGGTGCTGGTGCAGATCAGCAGGGTGTCGATGAACACGCTGAGGGACTGCACGATGCCCTGGGCCGCAGGGTGCTTGACCTCGGCAACGGCCGCCACGTTGGGCGCACTGCCCAGGCCGGCTTCGTTGGAGAACAGGCCGCGCTTGACGCCCATGATGATGGCTGCACCGACGCCACCGGCGAAGGCCGGCTCGAGGCCGAAGGCGCTCTTGACGATCAGGGCCAGGGTGGCCGGAACCTCGGACAGGTTCATGCCGATGATCACCAGGGCCATGAGGATGTAGCCGCCGGCCATCACCGGAACCAGCACGTCAGCCATGCCGGCGATGCGCTTGATGCCGCCGAAGACGATCAGGCCGATCACGCCGACCAGGGCGATGCCGCTGATCCAGGTGGGCAGGCCGAAGGTGTCATGCAGCGAGGTGGCCACGGTGAAGGATTGCACGGCGTTGAAGCCGAAGCCGAAGGTCACCAGCAGCAGGAACGAGAAGATCACCGCCAGCCAGCGCTGGCCGAGGCCGTGGAGGATGTAGAAGGCCGGGCCGCCACGGTAGGTGCCGTCCGCTTCGCGGCGCTTGTACAGCTGCGCGAGGGAGCACTCGAAGTAGCTGGTCGCCATGCCCAGCAGGGCCACCACCCACATCCAGAACACTGCGCCCGGGCCGCCGAGCATGATGGCCACGGCCACACCGGCGATGTTGCCGGCGCCGACACGGCCGGCTACGGAAAGCATCAGGGCCTGGAACGAACTGAGCTGGCCTTCCTTGCGCTGCAGCGCCTGGCCGAAGATGCGGAACATGTCGCCGAAGTAGCGCAGCTGGACGAAGCGCGAGGCAATGGTGAAGAAGAGTCCGAGGCCCACGAGGACCACAATCAGCAGTTTGCCCCACAGGAAGTCATTGAGCAGATCGAGCATGGCGTTTCACCTGATCCAGTTTGTTGTTGTTGGGAGCGGCAGCGGGTATTGACGGCGCTGCGCCTGGAAAGGTGGGCATGTTTGAGGAAGGGCCTCGGCTGGGCAATTTCGCAGCCTGTAACCACTTGTTGCGAGTTGACGCTATAATCGCGCCGCTCGCGTCAGCTGGAGGGCCGGCAATTGTCGAACAATCTGGGTGCCAACCTGAAGTTGCTGTGCAGCCACTACCGCTCTATCTCGGAGGTTTGCCGCAAACTGTCGATCAACCGCGCGCAGTTCAACAAGTACCTCAGCGGGCAGAGCGCGCCGACGGCGTACAACCTCAAGCGCATCGGTGATTTCTTCGGCGTCGAGGACTACGAACTGGGCCTGCCACCGGAGCAGTTCGCCCGCCTGATCGGCGCCCGCCGCCCCCACGACAGCGCCGCCCCCAGCGACGACCCGCTGATGCAGATGCTGCGCCCCCTGCGCGAGCACGCCGGCGACCTGTCGCGCTACTGCGGTTACTACTTCGAATATTCCAACTGCATGTCGGTGCCCGGCACCATCCTGCTGTCGCTGGTGCACCTGTGGGAGGAGCGCGGCACCTTCCTGTTCGAGCGCCAGGAACGCCAGGAGCGCTCCAGCTCGTCCAACGTCGAGGCCGAGGACTGGGTGCGCTGCCGCTACCTCGGTGCGGCGTTCCAGTTGCAGGACCGGCTGTTCCTCGCCGACTTCGAGTCGCTCACCCTCAACGAGATGAGCCAGACCATCCTCATCCCCAGCTTCAAGAGCCGCATCACCCGCCTCAACGGCCTCAAGACCGGCGTCTCCAGCGGCGACCGGCGCAACCCCGCCTGCACCCGCGTGGTGTGGGAATACCTGGGGCCGGAGATCAACCGCGTCAGCGCCTACCGCCAGGTGATGCTCTATCGCCCGGACGACCCGCGCATCGACGAGGACATCCGCCGCCGCCTGCAGGTCGGGCCGCTGCAGAACAACCTGTTCGAAATCGACTGACCCACCCGCTTCAAGGACCCCCCGACCATGGACGTTCTCCGTAACCCCCGCTCCCTCGCCCGTGCCCTCGTGCTGCTGCTCGCCGGACTCCTGCTCGCCGGCTGCGGCGGCGGCGTCAAGGGCAAGGGCTACCTGTTCACCCGCGACAGCCAGGTGCTGCGCCTGAACGACGAGGCCACCCTGCACCAGGGCCACAAGGAGCTGGAATTCAGCCCTACGCCGAGCCTCTTCGGCACCCTGCGCCTGAAGGACGAACGCGACGACGTCAGCATCGACGTGCCGCGCAGCGCCTACGGCAAGCGCTCGTTCTTCATCGACGGCCGCGAGGCCGGGCTGAACTACGACATCAAGGCCCGCTGGCGCGAGGAGCGCGAACTGCAGACCGAGCGCGATCGCCAGGAGTCCTGCACCGCACCGGGCTACTGCACCCGCACCGTGAGCGTCCTCAACTGCGACGGCAAGCGCTACCTCAAGGGCACCGAGCGCTACGGCGACCGCCTCGACGACCAGAACTGCCGGCGCGAGCAGGTGACCCGCACCGACTATTTTCACGATTGCCCCGGCTCACGCCCGGTGCGCGAGCGCTACCAGGTCTACCGCCTGCTGGTGAACCTGTCCTTCACCGACCCCGCCCATAAAGGCCCGCCGGCCGCCGAGTTCGACGGCGAAAGCCGCCTGCGCGACCGCTTCCTGGAACGCCTCTCCGAAGGCGCCTGCCGGGTCAATTGACCCCCGCACCACACGCCGTGCCACCGCCTGGCCGCGACGTGATGCGCTTCGTGGCCTCAGCGCATCCTACGGTCCGCCCGAGGGCCAACCGGAGACGTCGGGTGCGGTGCCGAACGCCTCAATCGGCCCCCGTAGGATGGCGCTGAGCGCAGCGAAGCCCATCGATCCGAGCGCCAAGGCCATCCGTGGTGCCATCACCTGACCGCGACGCGATGCGCTTCGTGGCCTCAGCGCATCCTACGGTTCGCCCAAGAACCAACCGGAGACGTAGGGGGGATCGCGCTTCACCGATCCACCGACGGTGGGTGCCGAACGCCTCAATACGCACCCGTAGGATGGCGCTGAGCGCAGCGAAGCCCATCGATCCGAGCGCCAAGGCCATCCGTGGTGCCATCACCTGGCCGCGACGCGATGCGCTTCGTGGCCTCAGCGCATCCTACGGTTCGCCCAAGAACCAACCGGAGGCGTAGGGGGGATCGCGCTTCACCGATCCACCGACGGTGGGTGCCGAACGCCTCAATCGGCCCTCGTAGGATGGCGCTGAGCGCAGCGAAGCCCATCGATCCGAGCGCCAAGGCCATCCGTGGTGCCATCACCTGGCCGCGACGCGATGCGCTTCATGGCCTCAGCGCATCCTGCGGCGCTCTATCGAGGGGATCGCGTCCGGCAGTGCCTGCTCAGGGCTGGCGAGGCGGCTCGATGTTCTGGCTGATGCGCCAGAGCACGCCGCTGGGATCAAACACCATGAACTCGCGCATGCCCCAGGGCTGGTCTTGCGGAGGGATCAGGCGTGTACCGAAGCACTCATCCAGGCGTGCGCCGTTGATCTGTTCCCACCAGGCATCGACTTCTTCTACCAACAGATGCATGACGAAATTCTCGGCCTGTTCCTTTATGTAGAAGTTCTGGAGCAGGAACGCGCAGTGTTCACCGTGACTGAAGTAGGCGAGCTGATCATCCGACCAGCCTGGTTTGAAGCCCAGGGCCTTGTAGAAATCCTGGCTGAGGAGAAAGTCCCGTGCCGGGACAAAGGTTTTCAACTCGATGCTGTGCAGCATGGGATGTCCTTGTCGTGAGGTGCCATACGTTAGCGTGGCGGAGTCCCTGATAGTGAGTGTTGAGCCGAAGTAGCGGGCTATGCCCCTCGCACGTCCTCCAGCCGGCGGCGCTGGCGGCCTTCGCCGTCGAAGTTATCCACAGCCAGCCAGGCTTCGAAGGCGCCGCGCACGGCGGGCCATTCGCCGTCGATGATGGAGAACCAGGCGGTGTCGCGGTTCTGGCCCTTGGTGACCATGTGCTGGCGGAACAGCCCTTCGTAGCGGAACCCCAGGCGTTCGGCAGCGCGCATGGAGCGGGCGTTGGCGGCGTTGCACTTCCATTCCAGGCGGCGGTAGCCGAGGTCGTCGAAGGCGTGGCGGGCCAGCAGCCAGACCGTTTCGGTAGAGGCCGGCGAGCGCTGCATGGCCTGGCCGAAGGCGATGTGGCCGATCTCGATGGCGCCGTCCTTCTGGGCGATGCGCAGGTAGCTGAGCAGGCCGCTGACGCGGCCGCTGGCCAGGTCGACGACGGCGTAGAACAGCGGGTCGCGGCTGGCGGCGTGGCCGGCGAGCCAGGTGTCGAAGGGCGCGCGCTCGGGGAAGGGGCCGTAGGGCAGGTAGTTCCACAGCGCCGGGTCGTGGCCAGGCCCTTGCAGGGCGTGCCAGAGGTCGTCGCCATGGCGCGCCGGGTCGAGGGCTTCCAGGCGCACGAAGCGCCCGGGCAGGGCGCGGTGGTCGGGGGTGGGGCGGGGTTGCCAGTGGCTGAGGTCGGTCATGGGGCGGTCCTCACAGGACTTTGCGGTACTGGACGAAGCCGGAACGGTCGGCGATGCGGTCGTAGAGCTGCATGGCGTCGGTGTTGGTCGCGTGGGTCAGCCAGTGCACCCGCGAGCCGCCGGCGGCCCCGGTGCGGGCGTAGACGTATTCGATCAGCGCGCGGCCGATGCCGGCGCCGCGCAGGCCCTCGGCAACGAACAGGTCCTGCAGGTAGCAGTAGTTGCCCACCGTCCAGCAACTGCGGTGGTCGATGCAGTGCACCATTCCGACGGCGCGGCCGTCCTGCCAGGCGAGGGCGGCGTGCATGGGTTCGGCCGGGTCGAGGAAGCGCTGCCAGGTGACGGCGCTGGTGGCTTCGGGGATCTCGGTCTTGTAGAAGCGCTGGTAGCCCTGCCAGAGGGGCAGCCAGGCGGCGTGGTCATCAGCGGTGACGGGGCGGATATCGAGGCTCATGGGGCATCCTTGTGGGCTCGGTTGAGGGTCAGGATGTGGGCTGCAACCGGGCCGCCAGGGCCTGGTCGCGCGGGTCGGCGGAGGCCTCCAGGCCGGCGCGGACACCGGCCTGGTCGGCAGCGGAACGGTTCTGGCCGAGCTTCCACTTGCCTTCCAGGCGGCGGATCGGCAGGGCGAAGCCGACGATGGCACGCAGCATGCTGGCCAGGTAGTCGGCCGGGGCTTCGTCCACGGACCAGGGGTGGGCCTGGCGTGCTTCGTGGCGGTCACTGAGCTGGCGCACCAGGGCCAGCAGGCGTTCGGGGTCGTCGAACACCTCGGCCTGACCCCAGGCGTGCACGGCGATGTAGTTCCAGGTGGGCACCGCCTTGCCGTGCTCGGCCTTGCCCGGGTACCAGCCGGGGTGGACGTAGGCGTCCGGCCCGCTGAACACCACCAGGGTTTCGCTGCCGGCGGCCAGGTCGCGCCAGTGCGGGTTGGCCCGGGCGAAGTGGCCGTAGAGGG
The DNA here is from genome assembly GCF_001728945.1 of Pseudomonas sp. ENNP23. Lineage (NCBI taxonomy): Bacteria > Pseudomonadati > Pseudomonadota > Gammaproteobacteria > Pseudomonadales > Pseudomonadaceae > Pseudomonas > Pseudomonas sp. ENNP23. The sequence goes on along the minus strand of NZ_LYSP01000029.1, from coordinate 38,679 downwards.
TGCCGAACTCGCCTTCGCCGGGGGCCAGCAGCAGCGGCAGGTGGCTCGCCTGCAGGCCCTGGGGGCCGGCGCTGGTGAGCAGCGCGAGGCCGCTGGCATCGATCTGGGTGTGGAGCTGGGCCAGGTCGTCCTGGCGGAAGGCGGCGGGGCAGTACATGGTCGGTCTCCTTGGCGATGGCTTCATGCTAGGCAGGGAATTGGCCTTGTGTAAGATCCATTGGCCGCCACTTTCATAGAGCCAATCGAGGCCGCCATGACCGCCACGCCACCCTTGCCTGTCGACCTCTCCGGTATCCGCCTGGACCCAGCGCGGGGGCTGTCTCGGCAGCTCTACGAGGCGTTGCGCGAACGCATCCTCGACGGGCGCCTGGGCAGCCGCACGCGCTTGCCCGCCAGTCGCGACCTGGCGGCGCTGCTGGGCATCTCCCGCAACACCGTGACCCGTGCCTTCGACCAGCTCTACGCCGAGGGCTACGTGGAGGGGCGGGTGGGCGACGGCACCTATGTGGTGGAGTTATCCACAAGCCCGCCGATGGCCCTGCCCGAACCGCCCGGGCCGGCGCCGAGCCTGGCCCTGGAGCGCCTGGAGCGGCATCACCTGCCGGCTTCGCCGGAGCGCGCGCCCCGTGCCTTTCGCATCGGCGTGCCGGCCTTCGACCTGTTTCCCTTCGAGACCTGGGCACGACTGTCGGCGCGCTTCTGGCGCAAGCCGTCGCTGGCGCGCCTGGGCTATGGCGACCCGGCGGGCGACCGCGGCCTGCGCGAGCTGGTGGCGGCCTACCTGCGCAGCAGCCGGGGCCTGGCCTGCGATGCGGAGCAGGTGGTGATCACCTGCGGTGCGCAGCAGGCCATCAGCCTCTGTGCGCAGTTGCTGGTGCAGCCGGGGGACCGGGTGGCTGTGGAAAACCCCGGCTATCGCGCGGCGGGCCACGCCTTTGCGGTGACAGGTGCGCAGGTGGTGGGGGTGCCTGTGGACAACGAGGGGCTGGTCTGCGCGGCGCTGCCGGCTGTGGATAACTGCCGGCTGGTGTACCTGACGCCGTCCCACCAGTACCCGACGGGGGTGACCCTGTCCCTGGCGCGGCGCCTGGAGCTGCTGGAGTGGGCCGAGCGCGAGGGCGGCTGGATCATCGAGGACGACTACGACGGCGAGTACCGCTACAGCGGAGTGCCGCTGGCACCCCTGGCCTCGCTGGACCGGCAGGGGCGGGTGCTCTACGTCGGCACCTTCTGCAAGATCGCCTTCCCGGCCCTGCGCCTGGGCTACCTGGTGCTGCCGCCGGCCCTGGCCCAGCCCTTCGCCCGGCGGCTGGCCCTGGACATGCGCCATTCGGAGATCGGCACCCAGGCGGTGATGGCGGAGTTCATCGCCGCCGGGCACTTCCAGCGCCATGTCCGGCGCATGCGCCAGGCCGCCCGGGCGCGTCGCGATGCTTTGCTGCGGGACTGGCCGGCGGCGATTCCCGGTTGCGCGCCGATGCCGGCGGTGGAGGCGGGGCTGCACCTGTGCATCCGCGTCGACAGCCTGGCGCGGGAGCAGGCGCTGCTGGACGCCGCGCGGGCGGCGGGGGTGGAGATGAACGGGTTGAGCGGCTATTGGCTGGAAGACAGTGACGAGCCTGTGGATAACCGCGCCGGGCTGGTGCTGGGCTTCGCCGCCGTGCCCGAGCCGGAGATCGCCGAGGCGGTGCGGGTGTTGCGCCGGGCCTGGCAGGTGTAGATGCCACAGGGGGCTTCGGTGTCGGGTGTGAGTCCGGTCGGTGGATAAAAAGAGCGTTATCCACCCTACGCAATGATCGGCACCCATTGGGTGGATCGCGCTTCATCGGTCCACCAGCGGAGCTGCGGCAGGCTCGGATGGTGGGCTGAAGCCCCCCTACGTCTGCGCCAGCTCCCGTAGCCTGGGCTTCAGCCCAGGGATGTTCGGCTCCAAATTCCAGGGCTGAAGCCCGGGCTACGGGGCTGGCGGGTGTAGATCCACGGGGAGGGGATTCGGTGTCGGGTGTAAGTCCGGTCTGTGGATAAAAAGAGCGTTATCCACCCTACGCAATGATCGGCACCCATTGGGTGGATCGCGCTTCATCGGTCCACCAGCGGAGCTGCGGCGGGTCCGGATGGTGGGCTGAAGCCCACCCTACGCCTCGGCAGCCCCCGTAGCCAGGGCTTCAGCCCAGGGATGTTCGACTCCAAATTCCCGGGCTGAAGCCCGGGCTACGGCTGGCGGGTGTAGATCCACGGGGAGAGGCTTCGGTGTCGGGTGTAAGTCCGGTCGGTGGATAAAAAGAGTGTTGTCCACCCCACGCAATGACCAGCACCCGTAGGGTGGATCGCGCTTCATCGATCCACCAGCGGTGCTGCGGCGGTCTCCGATGGTGGGCTGAAGCCCACCCTGCGTTTGGCCGAGTGGGGTACTTTTCCACAGGCAAAAAAAAGGATGGTCAGACGACCATCCTCTGGAATGAGGGGCTACGCCCCTCCTGGTGAGACGGTAAGGCTCAGGCCTTCAGCGGTACGAGGCGCGGGGCGATCATGTTTTCCGGGCGGAGGATGTCCGCCAGCATGGAGTCGTCCAGCAGCTTCTCTTCGCGAACCAGTTCCAGTACGCCGCGGCCGCTGATCAGGGCCTCCTTGGCGATACGGGTGGAGTTCTCGTAGCCGATGTAGGGGTTGAGCGCGGTGATCAGGCCGATGGAGTTCTCCATCAGGCGGCGGCAGTGCTCTTCGTTGGCGGTGATGCCGACGATGCAGTGCTCGCGGAGCATGTCCATGGCGCGCTGGAGCAGGCGGATCGAGTCGAAGATCTTGTAGGCGATCAGCGGCTCCATCACGTTCAACTGCAACTGGCCGCCTTCGGCGGCGAGGGTCAGGGCCAGGTCGTTGCCGATCACTTCGAAGGCGACCTGGTTGACCGCTTCCGGGATCACCGGGTTGACCTTGCCGGGCATGATCGAACTGCCCGGCTGGCGCGCCGGCAGGTTGATCTCGTTGATGCCGGTGCGCGGGCCGCTGGAGAGCAGGCGCAGGTCGTTGCAGATCTTCGAAAGCTTGACCGCGGTGCGCTTGAGCATGCCGGAGAACAGCACGAAGGCGCCCATGTCGGAGGTGGCTTCGATCAGGTCGGCGGCGGGCTTCAGCGGCTGGCCGCTGATTTCGGCCAGGCGCTCGACGGCCAGCTTCTGGTAGCCGGGGTCGGCGTTGATGCCGGTGCCGATGGCGGTGCCGCCCAGGTTCACTTCGGTCAGCAGCTCGGGTGCCAGGCGACGCAGGCGGTCCAGGTCCTCGCCCAGGGTGGTGGCGAAGGCGTGGAATTCCTGGCCCAGGGTCATGGGCACGGCGTCCTGCAGCTGGGTGCGGCCCATCTTCAGCACATGGGCGAACTCTTCACCCTTGGCGGCGATGGCCTGGATCAGGCTGTCGAGGCTGGCCAGCAGGGCGTCGTGGCCCAGCAGGAGGCCGAGGCGGATGGCGGTGGGGTAGGCGTCGTTGGTGGACTGCGCCATGTTCACGTCGTTGTTCGGGTGCAGGTACTTGTACTCGCCCTTCTGCTTGCCCATCGCTTCGAGGCCGATGTTGGCGATGACCTCGTTGGCGTTCATGTTGGTGGAGGTGCCGGCACCGCCCTGGATCATGTCCACCACGAACTGGTCGTGGTACTCGCCACGGATCAGGCGGGCGCAGGCCTCGGTGATGGCGGCGTGCTTGTCGGCCGGCAGGTGGCCGAGCTGCTTGTTGGCGTCGGCGGCGGCCTGCTTGACCATGGCCAGGGCGACGACCAGTTTCGGGTAGTGCGACAGGGGCACTCCGGAAAGGCGGAAGTTCTGCACGGCGCGCAGGGTCTGGATGCCGTAATAGGCATCGGCGGAAACTTCGAGGGTGCCGAGCAGGTCTTTTTCGACGCGGAAGGATGCAGCAGCGGACATGATGCGATTCATCTCTGGAAGAACACGGCTAGTGCCGCGATGCCCGCTAATCTAAGGCTCCAGGCATTTTTAGACCAATGCTGTTATTCGCTGCCCTATGCACAATCGGCATAATGCAGGTGTGACGCCGCTTCGCTGGCAAGCGTGTGCACCAAAATCGAGCATTCCCTGGAAGGCCCCATGAACCTGGAAACCAAATGGCTGGAGGACTTCGTCGCCCTGGCCAACACCCGCAGCTTCTCCCAGGCCGCCGAGCGGCGCTTCGTCACCCAGCCGGCGTTCAGCCGGCGCATCCGCAGCCTGGAGGCGGCGTTGGGGCTGACCCTGGTGAACCGCTCGCGCACGCCGATCGAGCTGACCGACTCGGGTCAGCTGTTTCTGGTCACCGCGCGCAGCCTGGTGGAGCAACTGGGGGAGGTGGTGCGCCGCCTGCACCATCTGGAGGGCCAGCAGGGCGAGGTGCTGCAGTTCGCCGCGGCCCACTCCCTGGCGCTGGGTTTCTTCCCGCAGTGGATCGCCCGGTTGCGGGCCGAGGGGCTGAACATCTCCAGCCGCCTGATCGCCACCAACGTGGGGGAGGCGGTGCACTCGCTGCGGGAGGGGGGCTGCGACCTGATCCTGGCCTTCTATGACCCGGACGCGGCACTGCAGATGGACCCGGAACTGTTCCCGTCCATGAGCCTGGGGCGCACCGAGATGCTGCCGGTGTGCGCGGTGGATGCCGAGGGCAAGCCGCTCTACGAGCTGGACAGCGGGCAGAGCGTGCCGCTGCTGGCCTACAGCGCCGGGGCCTTCCTCGGGCGTTCGGTGAACCTGCTGCTGCGCCAGCGGGCCCTGCGTTCCACCACGGTGTACGAGACGGCGATGGCCGACAGCCTCAAGAGCATGGCGTTGCAGGGCCTGGGCGTGGCCTGGGTGCCGCGCTTCAGTGCCGAGGCGGCGCTGGCGCGGGGGGACCTGGTGGTGTGCGGCGGGCCGCACTGGCACGTGCCGCTGGAGATCCGCCTGTACCGCTGCGCGCTGGTGCGCAAGGCGGCCATCCGCCTGCTGTGGCGCAAGCTGGAGGGCGGGCTGGGGGCGACGCTGGAAGGAGGAGGGGCCGGCTGAGCCGGCCCCGGCGGGTCAGGGGTTGATGACGATGCGGCCTTCGATCTTGCCGGCGCGCATCTGGTCGAAGATGCCGTTGATGTTGTCCATCGAGTCCTTGTGGATGGTGGCCTTCACCAGGCCTTCGCCGGCGAAGTCCAGCGCTTCCTGCAGGTCGGCGCGGGTGCCGACGATGGAGCCGGTGATGCTGATGGCCTTGAGCACCACGTCGAAGATCGGCGTGGGGAAGTCGCCCGGGGGCAGGCCCACCAGGGCCACGGTGCCGCCGCGACGGGCCATGCCGATGGCCTGGCCGAAGGCGCTGTTGGACACGGCGGTGACCAGCACGCCGTGGGCGCCGCCGATGTCGCGCTGGATCACCTCGGCGGGGTTCTCGTTGCGGGCGTTGATGGTCAGGCTGGCGCCGAGCTTGCGGGCCAGGTCGAGCTTGGCGTCGTCGACGTCGATGGCCGCCACGTGCAGGCCCATGGCGCGGGCGTACTGCACGGCCACGTGGCCGAGGCCGCCGATGCCGGAAATGGCCACCCACTGGCCGGGGCGGGCGCCGGTGACCTTGAGGCCTTTATAGACGGTGACGCCGGCGCAGAGGATCGGTGCGATCTCGTCGAACTCGACGTCCTTGGGTAGCAGCCCGACGTAGTTCGGGTCGGCCAGCACGTATTCGGCGTAGCCACCGTTCACCGAGTAGCCGGTGTTCTGCTGGCCTTCGCAGAGGGTTTCCCAGCCGGTCAGGCAGTGTTCGCAGCAGCCGCAGGCGGTGTACAGCCAGGGCACGCCGACCCGGTCGCCTTCGCGGACGCGGGTGACGCCGCTGCCGACGGCGGCGACGTAGCCGACGCCTTCATGGCCGGGGATGAAGGGCAGGGCGGGCTTCACCGGCCAGTCGCCCTCGGCGGCGTGGAGGTCGGTGTGGCAGACGCCGGAGGCCTCGATCTTCACCAGGATCTGGCCGGGGCCGGGCAGCGGCACCTTCACTTCCTCGATCCGCAACGGTTCGCCGAAGGCATGGACGACGGCGGCTTTCATGGTCTGGTTCATGGCGTTCACCTCCTGGCTGTGGAGCCTGGGAGTGTGCCGCGCCGAGCGTGACAAACCTTGCGCTGGGACAAGGTTCCGGCCCTTGGCGGGCACCGCATGACGGACGGTCGAGGCGGGTGATTACCGCGCCCGCCTTTGCGGTATACTGCGCGGCCTTCGGCCGGCAGCGCACGCCGGCCCACATCGCAGACAAGCCACGCCCTTGAGCGTGGCTTGTTGGTTTTCGACCCTTGATGAGGTACGACGATGAGCGCACTGGTAGGCGTGATCATGGGCTCCAAGTCCGATTGGAGCACCCTCAGCCACACCGCCGAGATGCTGGACAAGCTGGGCATCCCCTATGAAGTGAAGGTGGTCTCCGCCCACCGCACCCCGGACCTGCTGTTCCAGTACGCCGAAGAGGCCGAGGCCCGTGGCATCCAGGTGATCATCGCCGGTGCCGGTGGTGCCGCCCACCTGCCGGGCATGTGCGCGGCCAAGACCCACCTGCCGGTGCTCGGTGTGCCGGTGCAGTCGTCCATGCTCTCGGGCGTCGACTCGCTGCTCTCCATCGTGCAGATGCCGGCGGGCATCCCGGTCGCCACCCTGGCCATCGGCAAGGCCGGCGCGGTCAACGCCGCCCTGCTGGCCGCCAGCATCCTCGGCCACCAGCACCCGCAGTACCACGCGGCGCTGAAGGCCTTCCGCGACGAGCAGACTCGCTCGGTGCTCGACAACCCGGACCCGCGCGAGGCCTGACCCATGAAGATCGGCGTGATCGGCGGCGGCCAGCTCGGCCGCATGATGGCCCTGGCGGGCACCCCGCTGGGCATGGACTTCGCCTTCCTCGACCCGGCTCCCGACGCCTGCGCCCAGGCGCTCGGCGAGCACATCCGCGCCGACTACGGCGACCAGTACCACCTGCGCCAGTTGGCCGACGAAGTGGACCTGGTGACCTTCGAGTTCGAGAGCGTACCGGCCGAGACCGTGGCCTTCCTCTCCCAGTTCGTGCCGGTCTACCCCTCGGCCAATGCCCTGCGTATCGCCCGTGACCGCTGGTTCGAGAAGTCGATGTTCAAGGACCTGGGCATCCCCACCCCCGAGTTCGCCGACATCCAGTCCCAGGCGGACCTGGACGCCGCCGTGGCCGCCATCGGCCTGCCGGCGGTGATGAAGACCCGCACCCTGGGCTACGACGGCAAGGGCCAGAAGGTTCTGCGCAGCCCGGCGGACGTGGCCGGCGCCTTTGCCGAGCTGGGCAGCGTGCCCTGCATCCTCGAAGGCTTCGTGCCCTTCACCGGCGAAGTGTCCCTGGTGGCGGTGCGTGCCCGCGACGGCGAGACGCGCTTCTACCCGCTGGTGCACAACACCCACGAGAACGGCATCCTGCGCCTGTCCATCGCCAGCACCGACCACCCGCTGCAGGCCCTGGCCGAGGACTACGTCGGCCGTGTGCTGCGCGAGCTGGACTACGTCGGTGTGCTGGCCTTCGAATTCTTCGAAGTGGACGGCGGCCTGAAGGCCAACGAGATCGCCCCGCGCGTGCACAACTCCGGCCACTGGACCATCGAAGGCGCCGAGTGCAGCCAGTTCGAGAACCACCTGCGCGCCGTCGCCGGCCTGCCACTGGGTTCCACCGCCAAGGTGGGCGAGAGCGCCATGCTCAACTTCATCGGCGACGTGCCGCCGGTGGAGAAGGTGATCGCCGTCGGCGACTGCCACCTGCACCACTACGGCAAGGCCTTCAAGGCCGGGCGCAAGGTCGGCCACGCCACCCTGCGCAGCGCCGACCTGCCGACCCTGAAGGCGCGCATCGCCGAGGTCGAGGCGCTGATCGCCGGCTGAACCCCTGCCGCTGCGCTGCTGTCTGATCAAGGGCGTGTCCACGGACACGCCCTTTTTCATTCAGGATTCAGGAGTGACTGCCATGGGGCTCATCGGAACGCTTTTCATCGGCCTGATCGTCGGCCTGGTCGCACGCTTCCTCAAACCGGGCGACGACAGCATGGGCTGGATCTGGACCATCCTGCTGGGCATCGGCGGTTCCATCGCCGCCACCTACGGCGGCCAGGCGCTGGGCATCTACCGCGCCGGGCAGGGAGCGGGCTTCATCGGTGCGGTGGTGGGCGCCATCGTCCTGCTGATGATCTACAGCGCCATCAAGAAAGGCTGAGGGCTGGGAACCGGGAACGGGCGCGGCTAGTCTTAGCGCCTGTTTCCCGCCCGCGAGCCCGTCCCATGCGCCGTACCCTGCTGCTTCCCCTGCTGCTGTGCAGCGCCCTGGCCCACGCACAGCTCCCCGAGACCGACTGGCTGGAGCTGATGCCCCCGGAGGACCGCAAGGCCCTGGAAGAGATGCCGGACATCAGCCACAACACCCCCGAAGGCGAAGGCACCTTCACCAACAAGGGCGGGCTGAAGCAGCAGGACAAGGACCTGCCGGCGGTGATGTATTCGGCGAAGACGGTGGCCACGCTCAACGGCAAGAAGATCCGCCTGGGGGGCTACCCGGTGCCGCTGGAGACTGACGCCAAGGGGCACAACACGCTGTTCTTCCTCGTGCCCTACCCGGGCGCCTGCATCCACGTACCACCGCCGCCGCCGAACCAGATCGTGCTGGTGCGCTTCCCCAGGGGCATCGCCCTGGACGATATCTACACCCCGCTCTGGGTGAGCGGCACGCTCAAGGTGGAGCCGGTCAGCAACGACCTGGCCGACGCCGCCTATGCGATGGACGCCGGCGAGGTGCGGGTGGTGCAGGACGAGGACCTCTGACCGGCCTCAGGCCACTTCGCCGCGGATGTACTGCTCCAGGTGCTGGATCAGGTTGTCCTGCTCGGCCATGGCTTCCTTCACCAGGTCGCCGATGGACAGCAGGCCGATCAACTGGCCGTCTTCCACCACCGGCAGGTGACGCATGTGGCGGTCGGTCATCAGCGACATGCACTCGCGGATGCTCTGCCGGGCGTGGACGGTGAACACCGGCTCGGTCATGAACTCGCGCACCGGCGTCGCCACCGAGGAACGCCCCTGGAGCACGCCGCGCCGGGCGTAGTCACGCTCGCTGACGATGCCTACCAGGCGACCGCCTTCGGTGACCGGCAGGGCGCCGATGTTCTGTTCCGCCATCAGGCGCAGGGCCTCGAGCATCGGGGCATCGGCCTCGATGGTGTGGACCTGCTGGCGAGGCTTGGCGTGAAGCATCTGGGCGACGGTTTTCATGGCTTCTCCTCCCTGGGGATGGCGCTGACTGGAAGCGCAGGATGCACCCGCAGCCGGTGCGGCGGCCAAGTAGGAATTTTCATGATGACCATTGAGAAATTCATGAGCCGGGCAGGTGCAGGAACAGCCGCACCGGGTGGATCGCGCTTCCGCAGCTCCCGTAGCCCGGGGCTGGCGGGTGTAGATCCATGGGGAGAGGCTTCGGTGTCGGGTGTAAGTCCGGTTGGTGGATAAAAAGAGCGTTATCCACCCTACGCAATGACCGACCCCCGTAGGGTGGATCGCGCTTCATCGATCCACCGGCGGTGCTGCGGCAGGCTCGGATGGTGGGCTGAAGCCCACCCTACGCCTAGGCAGCTCCCGTAGCCTGGGCTTCAGCCCAGGGATGTGCGGCTCCAAGTCCCCGGGCTGAAGCCCGGGCTGCGGCTGGTAGGTGTAGATGCCACAGCGGGAGGCTTCGGTGTCGGGTGTGAGTTCGGTTGGTGGATAAAAAGAGCGTTATCCACCCTACGCAGTTACCGGCACCCGTAGGGTGGATCGCGCTTCACCGATCCACCAGCGGTGCTGCGGCAGGCTCGGATGGTGGGCTGAAGCCCCCCCTACGCCTGTGCTGCTCCCGTACCCTGGGCTTCAGCCCAGGGATGTGCGGTTCCAGGTCCCCGGGCTGTAACCGTTGGGCATAGGCAAAAAAAGGGAGCCTTTCGGCTCCCCACGGGGACTTCGGGTCGGGATCATTCGATCTCGATCAGCACCTCGCCCGGGTTGACCCGGTCGCCCTTGGCGACGTGGATCGCCTTGACGGTGCCGGCGATGGGCGCCTGGACCTCGGTTTCCATCTTCATGGCTTCGGTGATCAGCACGGCCTGGCCGGCCTTGACGCTGTCGCCTTCCTTGACCAGCACGTCGACGATGTTGCCCGGCATGGTGGTGCTGACATCGCCCGGTGCGCTGGCGCTCTTGCGCTTGTTGCCGCCGCCGCCGATGAATTCGTTCAGCGGCTCGAACACCACTTCTTCCGGCATGCCGTCGATGGACAGGTAGAAGTGGCGCTTGCCGTCGCTCTTCACCCCCACGCCGGTGATGTCCACGCGGTAGCTCTCGCCGTGCACGTCCACCACGAACTCGGTGGGTACGCCCTCGCCGCCGACCGGGGCCGGGCCCTGGCCGTTGGGGATGGGCAGCAGCTCCTCGGGCTTGAGGGTGCCGGCGGCGCGCTCTTCGAGGAACTTGCGGCCGATGTCCGGGAACATGGCGAAGGTCAGCACGTCTTCCTCGGACTGGGCCAGGCTGCCGATCTCCGCGCGCAGCCTGTCCAGCTCGGGCTTGAGCAGGTCGGCCGGGCGCACGTCGATGACGTCCTCGTTGCCGATGGCCTGGCGGCGCAGCTCTTCGTTGATCTGCCCGGCGGCCTTGCCGTAGCGGCCTTGCAGGTAGAGCTTCACTTCGTTGGTGATGGTCTTGTAACGCTCGCCGGCCAGGACGTTGAAGAAGGCCTGGGTGCCGACGATCTGCGAGGTGGGGGTGACCAGGGGCGGGTAGCCCAGGTCGGCGCGCACGCGCGGGATCTCTTCCAGCACTTCGCCCATGCGGTTCAGGGCGCCCTGTTCCTTCAGTTGGTTGGCCAGGTTGGAGATCATGCCGCCGGGCACCTGGTTGACCTGCACGCGGGTGTCGACGCCGGTGAATTCGCTCTCGAACTGGTGGTACTTCTTGCGCACGGCGTGGAAGTACAGGCCGATCTCCTGGATCAGCTCCAGGTCCAGGCCGGTGTCGTAGGGGGTGTTGCGCAGGGCCGCGACCATGGACTCGGTGCCGGGGTGGCTGGTGCCCCAGGCCATGCTGGAGATGGCGGTGTCGATGCGGTCGGCGCCGTTCTCCACGGCCTTGAGCTGGCACATGCTGGCCACGCCGGCGGTGTCATGGGAGTGCACGGCCACTTCCAGGGGCAGGGCGTCCTTCAGGGCCTTGACCAGGTCGCCGGTGGCGTAGGGGGTCAGCAGGCCGGCCATGTCCTTGATGGCGATGGAGTCCACGCCCATGGCGGCCATCTGCTTGGCCTGCTCGACGAAGGCGTCGATGGTGTGCACCGGGCTGGTGGTGTAGCAGATGGTGCCCTGGGCGTGCTTGCCGGCGGCCTTCACGGCCTCGATGGAGACGCGCAGGTTACGCACGTCGTTCATGGCGTCGAAGATGCGGAACACGTCGATGCCGTTGACGGCGGCCTTGGCCACGAAGGCGCGGACCACGTCGTCGCTGTAGTGGCGGTAGCCCAGCAGGTTCTGCCCGCGCAGGAGCATCTGCAGGCGGGTGTTGGGCAGGGCGGCCTTGAGCTTGCGCAGGCGCTCCCACGGGTCTTCCTTGAGGAAGCGCACGCAGGCGTCGAAGGTGGCGCCGCCCCAGACTTCCAGGGACCAGTAGCCGACCTTGTCCAGCTTGTCGCAGATCGGGAGCATGTCCTCGGTGCGCATGCGGGTGGCCAGCAGCGACTGGTGGGCGTCGCGCAGGATGGTGTCGGTGACGGTGATCTTTTTCGCGTGAGTGGTCTTGCTCATGTTCTGAATCCTTCCCCTACAGGCCGGCGTGGGCAGCGATGGCGGTGGCGATGGCGATGGCCAGGTGCGACGGGTTGCGCTTGATGGAGTACTGGGTCAGTTCCGGGTGGGCTTCGACGAAGCTGGTGTTGAACTGGCCGCTGCGGAACTCGGGATCGCGGAGGATCTCCTGGTAGTAGGCGGCGGTGGTCTTGACCCCCTGCACACGCATGTCGTCGAGGGCGCGCAGGCCACGGTCGAGGGCTTCTTCCCAGGTCAGCGCCCAGACGATGAGCTTCAGGCACATCGAGTCGTAGTAGGGCGGGATGGTGTAGCCGGTGTAGATCGCCGTGTCGGTGCGCACGCCGGGGCCGCCGGGGGCGTAGTAGCGGGTGATCTTGCCGAAGGAGGGGAGGAAGTTGTTCTTCGGGTCCTCGGCGTTGATGCGGAACTGCAGGGCGTAGCCCCGGTGGATGATGTCGTCCTGCTTGACCGACAGCTCCAGCCCGGAGGCGATGCGGATCTGCTCGCGGACGATGTCGATGCCGGTGATTTCCTCGGTGATGGTGTGTTCCACCTGCACCCGGGTGTTCATCTCCATGAAGTACACCTCGCCCTCGGCGAGCAGGAACTCCACGGTGCCGGCGTTCTCGTAGCCCACGGCCTTGGCCGCACGCACGGCGAGGTCGCCGATGTAGGCGCGCTGCTCGGGGGTGAGCTGCGGGCTGGGGGCGATCTCGATGAGCTTCTGGTTGCGGCGCTGGATCGAGCAGTCACGCTCGAACAGGTGCACGGTGTTGCCGAAGGCGTCGGCCAGCACCTGGGCTTCGATGTGCTTCGGGTTGACGATGCACTTCTCCAGGAACACTTCCGCCGAGCCGAAGGCCTTGGTGGCCTCGGAGATCACCCGGGGGTAGGCCTGCTCCAGTTCCTCGCGGCTGTTGCAGCGGCGGATGCCGCGACCGCCGCCGCCGGAGGTGGCCTTGAGCATCACCGGGTAGCCGATGCGGTCGCCTTCGCGCAGGGCCTCGGCCAGGTCGGCGACGTTGCCCTCGGTGCCGGGGGTGACCGGTACGCCGGCCTTGATCATGCTGCGGCGCGCTTCGGTCTTGTCGCCCATGCGGCGGATGACCTCGGCGGACGGGCCGATGAACTTGATCCCGCGCTCGGCGCAGATCTCCGCCAGCTCGGCGTTCTCCGAGAGGAAGCCGTAGCCGGGGTGCAGGGCGTCGCAGCCGGTCTCCACGGCCAGGTTCACCAGCTTGCGCGGGTTCAGGTAACCGGCCAGCGGGTCTTCACCGATGCTGTGGGCTTCGTCAGCACGCTTCACGTGCAGCGCATGGCGATCGGCCTCGGAGTAGATGGCCACCGAGCGGATGCCCATCTCGGCGCAGGCGCGCACGATGCGGACAGCGATCTCACCCCGGTTGGCGATGAGGATTTTCTTGATCACGAGTGTTCCCTCGACCAAGTGGGCAGGCGAACGGCGTAGGCCGGTCGGCGAGTGACCGAGCCAGGCTGGACGGTCGCGTATCTAACCTAAATCGAAGTTTGTGAATAACCAAAATCAATAATTATTGGGATATCCATTAGGAAGGCCTTATAGTCCGGCGCCGCACCCCCCGATTTATCGAGGTCCATGATGCGCAAGACCCTGCTGCGCATGACGTTGCGCCAGCTCCAGGTGTTCCGTGCCGTGTACGAGAGCCGCTCCTACAGCCGCGCTGCGGAGGAGATGGCGCTGACCCAGCCGGCGGTGAGCCTGCAGATCCGCCAGTTGGAAGAGCTGGTGGGCCAGCCGCTGTTCGAATACGTGGGCAAGAAGCTCTACCAGACCGACGCCGCCGAGGCGCTGTACGTGGCCAGCGGCGACATCTTTCAGCGGCTGGAGAGTCTGGACATGCAGCTCTCCGACCTGCAGGGCTCGCTGCAGGGGCAGCTCAACCTGGCGGTGGAGTCCAGCGCCAAGTACTTCGTGCCGCACCTGTTCGCCGCCTTCCGCCTGCAGCACCCGGACGTCAGCCTGCACCTCACAGTGGTCAACCGCGCCCAGGCGATCAAGCGCCTGGCGGACAATCGCGACGACCTGGTGATCATGTCGCTGGTGCCCCAGGACATGGCCCTGGAATTCCTGCCGTTTCTGAACAATCCGATCATCGCCGTGGCCCCGCCGGACCACCCGCTGTGCCACGCCCGCAGCCTGGCGCTCAAGGACCTGGAACCCTTCCCGTTGTTGGTGCGCGAGGCCGGCTCCGGCACCCGCAAGGCCTGCGAGGAATACTTCCAGCAGAAGCGCGCGCACTTCGCCCACACCCAGGAAGTCACCTCCCTGGATGCGTTGCGCGAGTGCGTGGTGGCGGGCCTGGGCATCGGCCTGTTGCCCCGTCATGCGGTCAGCCTGGAGCTGGCCACGGGGTTGCTGCGGGAACTGCCGGTGGAAGAACTGCCGCTCTACCGCAGTTGGTGCGTGGTGCATGCCAAGGGCAAGCGGCTGTCACCGGTTGCCCAGGCCTTCATTGCTTTCATCCGTGAAGAGCGCGCCCAGATCAGCACGCTTTCGCAGCGTTTCGATGGCGCGTTGCCGTTGTCGACAACAGGTAGTTGATGGCGATCAGGTCGGGATAGTCGTCGATCTCGGCCTTCAGGCGCCGTTCCTCGGCGTGGGCCTCGATGGCGCGGCGGAAACGCATCCGGCGTTGGTCTTCGAGCTTGCGACGGGTCTTGCTGTCGAGGACGGGGACGTCATGGGGATGAGTCATGTCGGGTCTCCAGGGGCTCCGTTGTCGGAGCCCCCAGCATTGCGCCGGAACATGACGCTTTGACGGCAGGCCGATGACCCTGGAATGACCGGCGCCCAGGTGCCCTGTGCTCAGCCGAGCATGTCCAGCAGGCGGTACCAGGCGATGCCAGTCCCGAGATAGAGCCGTTGCAGCCCATGCAGGGGGATGCGCCGGATGGGGCTCGGTGGAAAAGGAAAGGCCTCTTCGCTGCCCATCAGACAGTGCGCCATTCGTCGGCCCAATGCAGTCGCCAGGGCCACGCCCCGCCCGTTGTAGCCCAGCAGGATCGAAAGTCCCGGCGCCGGTTCGTGCAGGTGCGGCAGGAAGTCCTGTGTCAGGGCGACGCGGCCGCTCCAGCGGTAGTCGATGGGCACCCCGGCCAGTTGCGGGAAGAGGTGCGTGAGGGATTGCTCCAGATGGGCCCAGTCCCCCGCCTGGCGGGGTTCGGCGAAGGGGCCCCGGCCGCCGAGCAGCAGGCGGCCCTGGGCGTCCTGCTTGAAGTACAGCAGCAGCCGCTCGGCGTGCTCGCCAGCCGCTGCTCTGCGCTGGCAGGCCGGTGGCCGTGGATGTGAGCCCTTTCTGCCTGGGCCGCCCGGACCAGGCCACGGGCGTAGCTGAGGGGCTGCGCTTTCAGCGGGCGGCTCAGTCCTCGGCGTTCTTGATCGACTTCGGCGACAGACGCAGGCTGCGCAGGCTGCGCTTCACGCTCTTGAGGTGGTTGACCAGGCTCGGGCCACGGGCCATGGCCACGCCCATGGCCAGCACGTCGATCACCACCAGGTGGGCGATGCGCGAGGTGAGCGGGGTGTAGATCTCGGTGTCTTCCTGCACGTCGATGGCCAGGTTGACGGTGGCCAGGTCCGCCAGCGGCGTCTGGCTGGGGCACAGGGTGATCAGCGTGGCGCCGGTCTCGCGGACCAGGTTGGCGGTGATCAGCAGGTCCTTGGAGCGGCCCGACTGGGAGATGCAGATGGCCACGTCGGTGGGCTTGAGGGTCACCGCCGACATCGCCTGCATGTGCGGGTCGGAATAGGCCGCGGCGGTCAGCAGCAGGCGGAAGAACTTGTGCTGGGCATCGGCCGCCACCGCACCGGAGGCGCCGAAGCCGTAGAACTCCACGCGCTGGGCCTGGGCGCAGGCGGCGATGGCGGCCTGCAGGGCCTGCGGGTCGAGCTTCTCGCGCACGTCCATCAGGGTGTGCAGGGTGGTGTCGAAGATCTTCAGGCTGAAGTCCGCCACCGAGTCGTTCTCATGGATGGCGAACTGACCGAAGCTGGCGCCCGCCGCCAGGCTCTGCGCCAGCTTCAGCTTGAGGTCCTGGAAGCCGCCACAGCCGATGGCACGGCAGAAGCGCACGATGGTGGGCTCGCTGACCCCGACGCTCTGCGCCAGATCGGCCATGGAGCTGTGCATGACGGCGGCGGGGTCGAGCAGGACGTGATCGGCGACTTTCAATTCCGACTTGCGCAGCAGATGGCGCGATTGGGCGATATGTTGCAGCAGATTCACTGGGCAGGCTCTTCGAAGTGGGGAAGTACGCCGCAGGTCGCGATCTATTCGGCCGGGCAACTCGGTTATGATCGGCGACGGTCAGGCTGTAGTGACCGTGTAGTTATACTACATGACCCGCTTCCCCGCCCAGGCAAACCACGCAGGAGTGCACACGTGACCCAGCCTTGCGACATGTTGGTCTTTGGCGGCACCGGCGATCTGGCGCTTCACAAGCTGCTGCCGGCGCTCTATCACCTGCATCGCGACGGCCGCCTGCATCCGCAGCTGCGCATCCTCGCCATTGCCCGCAATCCCCTGGACATCGACCGCTACCGCGCCCTGGCCGAGCGCCATTGCCGCGCCCAGGTGGCCCGTGCCGAGTTCACCGAGCAGGCCTGGGCCGGGTTCGCCGAGCGGCTGGACTACTTCGCCATGGACGTGTCCCAGAGCGCCGATTTCGGCCGCCTGGCGCGCCACCTCGGCCCGCTCCAGGGACGCGCCCGCGTCCACTACCTGGCCATCGCCCCGCGCCTGTTCGAGGACATCGCCCGGCACCTGCAGATCGCCGGGCTCGGCGGGCCGGACGACCGCATCGTGCTGGAGAAGCCCATCGGCCATTCCCTGGAGTCGGCCCGGGCGATCAACGCCGCCATCGGCAAGGTGTTCAGCGAATCCCAGGTGTTCCGCATCGACCACTACCTGGGCAAGGAGACGGTGCAGAACCTCATGGCGCTGCGCTTCGCCAATGCCCTGTTCGAGCCGATCTGGCGCGCCGGGCACATCGACCACGTGCAGATCAGCGTGTGCGAGACCCTGGGCGTGGAGAACCGCGGCAGCTACTACGACCAGGCCGGCGCCATGCGCGACATGGTGCAGAACCACCTGCTGCAGCTGCTCTGCCTGGTGGCGATGGAGGCGCCGGTACGCTTCGACGCCGAGGCGGTACGCAACGAGAAGGTGAAGATCCTCGAAGCGCTCAAGCCCATCTCCGGGCTCGATGTGCAGGACAAGACCGTGCGCGGCCAGTACAGCGCCGGCAAGATCGGCGGCCAGGAAGTGCCGGCCTACTACTTCGAGAAGAACGTCGACAACGACAGCGACACCGAGACCTTCGTCGCCCTGCAGGTGGAGATCGACAACTGGCGCTGGGCCGGCGTGCCTTTCTACCTGCGCACCGGCAAGCGCCTGGCGCGCAAGTACTCGGAGATCGTCATCCAGTTCAAGCCGGTGCCCCACCGCCTGTTCAACGGCGGCGAGGCCAACCGCCTGCTGATCCGCCTGCAGCCGGAGGAGCGCATCAGCCTGCAACTGATGGCCAAGAACCCCGGCAAGGGCATGCGCCTGGAGCCGGTGGAGCTGGACCTGAACCTGGCCCAGGCCTTCAGCCAGCGGCGCTGGGATGCCTATGAGCGGCTGCTGCTGGACGTGATCGAGGGTGACTCGACGCTGTTCATGCGCCGCGACGAGGTGGAGGCCGCCTGGCGCTGGGTCGACCCGATCCTTGAAGGCTGGCACGAGCACTACCAGAGCCCCCGCAGCTACCCCGCCGGCTCCAGCGGCCCGGAGCAGGCTCACAGCCTGCTGGAGCTGCAAGGGCGGGCGTGGAACGACTGAGCCTCGCCTCAAACACCAGGCCGCTGCGTGGAGGTCGCTTTTCACGTTCACCAGCGGAGCCCCATCCCTTCGCGAATGAATTCGCTCCCACAAAAGAGCCAGACCGCTGCCTAGGCTGGACGTCACCGGCTGGGCTCCGCTGGTGGACCGGTGAAGCGTGGTCCACCCCAACGATGGGCTTCGCACAGCTCAGCCCATACTACGAGTCGAGCGGGCCCGTAGGATGCGGTGAGCTCGGCGAACCGCATCGATCGGTCTCGGCGTTGTGGGCGTGCAGCGGCATTGCTCCAGCGCAATATCCGTGGTTTGGGGCTTGCCTAGAATGCGCGATTTTTCGCGTCACGAGCCCCGCCCATGTCCCGCCTTCCCGCCCCCGAACTGCTGTGCCCTGCCGGCACCCTCAAGTCCATGCGCCACGCTTTTGCCTACGGCGCCGATGCCGTCTACGCCGGGCAGCCGCGCTACAGCCTGCGGGTGCGCAACAACGAGTTCGACCACGCCAACCTGGCGCTGGGCATCGCCGAGGCCCATGCCGCCGGCAAGCGCTTCTACGTGGTGGTCAACATCGCCCCGCACAACGCCAAGCTGAAGACCTTCCTCAAGGACCTGGAGCCGGTGGTGGCCATGGGGCCGGATGCGCTGATCATGTCCGACCCGGGGCTGATCATGCTGGTGCGCGAGCACTTCCCGGCCATGCCCATCCACCTGTCGGTGCAGGCCAACGCGGTGAACTGGGCCAGCGTCGAATTCTGGCACCGCCAGGGGCTGGAGCGGGTGATCCTCTCCCGCGAGCTGTCCCTGGAGGAGATCGGCGAGATCCGCCAGGCCGTGCCCGGCATCGAGCTGGAGGTGTTCGTCCACGGCGCGCTGTGCATGGCCTATTCCGGGCGCTGCCTGCTCTCCGGCTACATCAACCACCGCGACCCCAACCAGGGTACCTGCACCAACGCCTGCCGCTGGCAGTACAAGGCCGGTGAAGCGCGGGAAGACACCCTCGGTGACATCGTCCACGCCTGCCAGCCGGCGCCGACCCTGGGCGAGGGGCCGAGCACCGAGCGGGTCTTCCTGCTGGAGGACGAGACCCGCCCCGGCGACTTCATGCCCGCCTTCGAGGACGAGCACGGCACCTACATCATGAACTCCAAGGACCTGCGCGCTGTGCAGCACGTGGAACGCCTGGTGGCCATGGGGGTGCATTCGCTGAAGATCGAGGGGCGCACCAAGTCGCACTTCTACGTGGCCCGCACGGCCCAGGCCTACCGCCAGGCCATTGACGACGCCGTGGCCGGCCGGCCCTTCGAGCCGCGCCTGCTGGAGCGCCTGGAGTCACTGGCCAACCGGGGCTACACCGAGGGCTTCCTGCGCCGTCACACCCACGACCACTACCAGAACTACGCCTTTGGCAGCTCGCGGCCGTCGCGCCAGCAGTTCGTCGGCGAGCTGACCGGCGTGCGCCGGGGCGAACTGGCCGAGGTGGTGGTGAAGAACCGCTTCGAGGTGGGCGACCGCGTGGAGCTGATGACCCCTGCCGGCAACCTCGGCTTCATTCTCCATGGGCTGCAGGCCGGCGACGGCAGCCGTCGCGAGGTGGCGCCGGGGGACGGCCACGTCCTCTACATCCCGCTGCCTGCCGACCTCGACCTGGAGCACGGGCTGCTGCTGCGCGACCTGCCGGAGCCGGTCAGCGCCACAGCGTAGCGCTCTGCTCGCGGAGCAGCGCGGTGAAGGCCGAGGCCTCTACCGGCGGGCTCAGCAGGTAGCCCTGGATCTCGTCGCAGTCCTGTTCCTTGAGGAAGTCCAGTTGCTCGGTGGTCTCCACGCCCTCGGCCACCACCTTCAGCTCCAGGCCGTGGGCCATGGCGATGATGGCGCGGGTGATGGCGGCATCCTCGCCGCCCACTGACAGGTCGCGGATGAAGGTCTGGTCGATCTTCACGTAGTGCACCGGGAAGCGCTTGAGGTAGCTCAGGGACGAGTAGCCGGTGCCGAAGTCGTCGATGGCCAGCTTCACCCCCAGTTCGCGCAGTTGGTGGAAGGTGGCGATGACGTGCTCGACGTTCTCCAGCAGGTGGCTCTCGGTCAGCTCCAGTTCCAGCAGGCGCGGCGGCAGGCCGGTTTCCGCCAGCACCTGGCGCACCAGGGCCACCAGGTTGCCCTGGCGCAGCTGGTGCCCGGAGAGATTCACCGAAACGCGGATGTCCGCCACGCCCTGGCGCTGCCAGTCGCGGGCTTGCAGGCAGGCCTGGCGCAGGACGAACTCGCCGATGGGGGCGATCAGCCCGGTTTCCTCGGCCAGGCCGATGAAGTCCCCCGGCGGGACCAGCCCCATCTGCGGATGGCGCCAGCGCACCAGGGCTTCGGCGGCGTTGAGGCTGTCGTCGGCCAGGCACAGCTTGGGCTGGTAGAAGACCTCCAGTTGCCCCTCGTCGATGGCCTTGCGCAGTTGGGTTTCCAGTTGCAGGCGTTCCAGGGTGCAGGCCTGCAGGTTGTCGGTGAAGAACTGGAAGGTGTTCCCGCCCAGGTGCTTGGCGTGCTGCATGGCCATGTTGGCCTGGCTGACCAGGGTGGTGATCTCCCGCGCGTTGTCCGGCAGCAGGCTGATGCCCAGGGAGGCGCTGACCACCAGCTCCTCGCCGCCCACCGTCATCGGCGTGCGCAGCTTGGCCAGCAGGCGGCTGGCGGTGCGCGCGAGGCTGGAGAGGCTGCCGTAGCGGTCGAGGATCAGCGCGAACTCGTCGCCGGACAGCCGCGCGATGGTGTCCGCCTCCGGCGCAGCCTGGGCCAGGCGCCGGCCCATCTGCCGCAGCAACTGGTCGGCCAGCTCGTGGCCGAGGCTGTCGTTGAGCACCTTGAAGCGATCCAGGTCGATGTGCAGCAGCGCCAGGCCGTGGCCGTTCTCGCGGGCCCGCTCGCTGGCCTGGTGCAGGCGGTCGCGGAACAGCGTGCGGTTGGCCAGGCCGGTGAGGTCGTCGTAGTGGGACAGGTAGCGCAGGCGCTCCTCGGCCTCGCGCCGGGCCGAGAGGTCGGAGAAGAAGCCGACGATGTGGCTGGCCTGGCCGCGTGAGTCGCGCACCACGTTGAGCTGCAGCCACTGCGGATAGAGTTCGCCGTTCTTGCGGGTGTCCACCAGCTCCCCCTGCCAGCAGCCGTCATGCTCCAGTTGCTGGCGGATCAGGTGGTACTGGCGGCGGCTCTCGCGGGTGCCGCTGATTTCCACCACGGCGCGGCCGAGCACTTCCTCGGCGCGGTAGCCGGTGACCTGGGTGAAGGCCTGGTTGACCGCCAACAGGCGGTAGTCCGGGTCGAGGATGACGATGCCTTCGCTGGCGGCCTCGAACACCGTGGCGGCGAGGCGCTGCTGCTCCTCGGCCTGGCGCCGGGCGGTGACGTCGCGGCGGGTGCCGACCATGCGCAGCACGCGCCCGCGCGCGTTGCGCTCCACGGCGCGGCCGCGGTCTTCCACCCAGATCCAGCGGCCGTCGCGGTGGCGCACGCGGTAGTCCACCGCGTAGTCCTCGCTGCGGCCCTTGAGGTGGTCCACCAGGGCGCGGCGCAGCAGCGGCACGTCATCGGGGTGCAGGCAGGGGCGCAGGTCGCTGAGCACCCGGGCCACCTCGTCGCTCTCCAGGCCGAAGATGGCCTTGAGCTGGGTGTGGTGCACCTCGTCCGTTTCCAGGTTCCAGTCCCACAGGCCCAGCTCGCTGGCCTCCAGGGCCAGGGCCAGGCGGGCCTCGCTCTTGGCCAGGGCGTGGGTGGCGTCGGCCAGCTCCAGGGTGCGCTGGGCGACGCGGATCTCCAGTTCGTCGTGGGCGCCGCGCAGCTCCCGCTCGGCACGGCGGCGCTGCTCCACCTCGCGGGCCAGTTCGGCGTTGAGCCCTTCGGCGCGGCTCTTGGCGTGCTCCAGGTTGTCGATCAGGGCCTGGTTCTGCAGGCGCTGCAGCAGGCTGTTGCGCACCAGGCGATTGACCTGCAGCGCCACCACCATCAGCGCTGCCAGCAGGGTCAGGCTCAGCAGGCCCCAGCCGCGCAGCAGCGGGTGGCCGCTGGCGAGCAGCCAACTGACCGTGGGCAGCAGGCAGGGCAGGGCGAAGGCGAGGAAGGCCGGCAGGCTGACGGCGTAGGCGACGCTGGCGGAGAGGATGGCGGCGGCGGCGAGCCCGTAGACCAGCGCCTGCTGCAGGAACGCGTCCGCCGGCACCAGGAAGACCACCGGGAAGGCCAGGGTCAGCCCCGAGGCGCCGGCGCCGAGCAGGAAGGTGCGGTGCCAGTGCGGTTTGGCCTGGCGCGAAGGCAGGGCGCGGTTGAAGGCGGCGACCTGGGTCAGCCGCAGCACGGCCAGCAGGACCAGCCAGATCAGCCAGCCGGAGAGCAGGGCCGCCAGTTCCGAGCGCCATAGCAGACAGGCACAGGCCAGCCCGTTGAGCAGCATGAACAGGGTCGGGACCCGGGAGCCCTGGTAGAGCAGGCGCGTGCGTTCGATCGCCAGGTCGGCGGCGAAAGGGGTGCGCAGTGGCGCGGCATCATCGTCGGCAAACACAGGGGAAGCCTGGTTGGGAGTCGCGGTCATAGGCGATGTTCTTGTAATGGTTGCCTAGGCGTCGGCGGAGCTTACCCGAGCCTGCGGAGTCGCCAAAGGGTTATGTGATGCCTTTCTCCCTTGCGCCTCCCAACTTTTGGCGGGCGCTCTGGCACGCAGGCTGCGTGCCGTCTGGCCGACCGCCCGGTCATCGGTTTGCCCTGCCTGGGCCGCCCCCCTAGAATGCCGCGATGCAAAACGACCCCGAACTCCTCATCGCGTCCCTCAACGATGCCCAGGTGCAGGCTGTGGCCGCCCCGCTGGGCCGCCAGCTGGTGCTGGCCGGCGCCGGCTCCGGCAAGACCCGCGTGCTGGTGCATCGCATCGCCTGGCTGATCCTCACCGAGGGCGCCTCGCCTCATTCCATTCTCTCGGTGACCTTCACCAACAAGGCCGCCGCCGAGATGCGCCACCGCATCGAGCAGTTGCTGGGCATCAACCCGGCCGGCATGTGGGTGGGCACCTTCCACGGCCTGGCGCACCGCCTGTTGCGTGCGCACTGGCAGGAGGCCGGGCTGGCGGAGAACTTCCAGATCCTCGATGGCGACGACCAGCAGCGGCTTATCAAGCGGGTGATCCGCGACCTCGGGCTGGACGAGCAGCGCTGGCCGGCGCGCCAGGCGCAGTGGTTCATCAACGGGCAGAAGGACGAGGGCCTGCGCCCGCAGCACATCCAGGCTGGCGGCGACCTGTTCCTCGCCACCATGCTGAAGATCTACGAGGCCTACGAGGCCGCCTGCGCGCGCACCGGGGTCATCGACTTCTCCGAGCTGCTGCTGCGCGCCCTCGACCTCTGGCGTGACAAGCCGAGCCTGCTGGCGCACTACCAGCGGCGCTTCCGCCACCTGCTGGTGGACGAGTTCCAGGACACCAACGCCGTGCAGTACGCCTGGCTGCGCCTGCTCGCCCAGGGTGGCGAGAGCCTGATGGTGGTGGGCGACGACGACCAGTCCATCTACGGCTGGCGTGGTGCGCGGATCGAGAACATCCAGCAGTTCGCCAGCGACTTCCCGGATGTGCAGACCATCCGCCTGGAGCAGAACTACCGCTCCACCGCGGCCATCCTCAAGGCCGCCAACGCCCTGATCGCCAACAACAACGGCCGTCTGGGCAAGGAGCTCTGGACCGACGGCCCGGACGGCGAGCCGCTGGGCCTCTATGCCGCCTACAACGAGCACGACGAAGCCCGCTACGTGGTGGAGAGCATCGAGAGCGCGCTGAAGGACGGCATGACCCGCAGCGAGATCGCCATCCTCTACCGCTCCAACGCCCAGTCGCGGGTGCTGGAAGAGGCGCTGCTGCGGGAGAAGATCCCCTACCGCATCTACGGTGGCCAGCGCTTCTTCGAACGCGCCGAGATCAAGAACGCCATGGCCTACCTGCGCCTGCTGGACGGCCGTGGCAACGACGCTGCGCTGGAGCGGGTGATCAACGTGCCGCCGCGTGGCATCGGCGAGAAGACGGTGGAGAGCATCCGCGAATTCGCCCGCGCCCAGGACGTGTCCATGTGGGAGGCGATCCGCCTGCTGCTGGCCAACAAGGGCCTGTCGGGGCGTGCTGCGTCGGCCCTGGCGGTGTTCGTCGAACTGGTGGAGAACCTTGCCGCCAAGGTCCTGGAGATGCCCCTGCACCTGATGACCCAGACCGTCATCGAGCAGACCGGGCTGATCACCTACCACAAGGAAGAGAAAGGCGAGAAAGGCCAGGCCCGGGTGGAGAACCTGGAGGAACTGGTCAGCGCCGCCCGCGCCTTCGAGAACAGCGAGGAGGACGAGGAGCTGACGCCGTTGCAGGCCTTCCTCAGCCACGCCTCGCTGGAGGCCGGCGAAGCCCAGGCCGATGCCTTCGAGGACAGCGTCCAGCTGATGACCCTGCACAGCGCCAAGGGTCTGGAGTTCCCCCTGGTGTTCCTGGTGGGCATGGAAGAGGGCCTGTTCCCCCACAAGATGAGCATGGAGGAACCCGGTCGCCTGGAAGAGGAACGCCGCCTGGCCTACGTCGGCGTCACCCGCGCCATGCAGCGCCTGGTGCTGACCTACGCCGAGACCCGGCGCCTGTACGGCAGCGAGACCTACAACAAGGTCTCGCGCTTCGTCCGCGAGATCCCCGCCTCGCTGGTGCGCGAAGTGCGCCTGGGCAATACCGTCAGCCGCCCGATGGCCGGCAGCGCCCCGCGCACACCGTCGATGTTCAGCGGCGCCGAAGTGCCGGAGACCGGCTTCACCCTCGGCCAGCGCGTGCAGCACGCGCTGTTCGGCGAGGGCACCATCCTCAACTTCGAAGGTGCCGGCGCCCAGGCGCGGGTGCAGGTGAAGTTCGAGAGCGAAGGCAGCAAGTGGCTGATGCTGGCCTACGCGAAGCTGCAGCCGCTCTGAGGCAGGTGTGGGGCCGTAGAGCGAAACAGACCCCCGTAGAACTCGATAACCAGTTTGGCTCCCAAGGCCGCCGACAGCACCCTGCGGAGCCACCTCCATAAAAAGGCTTATCACTTCGACCTGCGGGTCGAAGGCGGTGTTCATATCCATGACCACCGCCTCGATCTGCTGGCACTGCTCGCCGAGTAGCTCGAAGAACGGATGGATCGCCTCACGGCTGTTGCCATGTCTGACCCACAGTACCCGCGTCCGCTCGGTATCCATGATCACCGTGGCGTAGCGGTGTCCCGTGTGCAGAGCAAACTCGTCCGTCACCAAGCGGCGTACGTCGCCCGGTTCGAAGGCCCCGACCTCTGCTTCCAGATGGTGCCTGTCCAGTGCCTTGAGAGGCCGGTAAGGCGACTGACGTGGCTCAAGCCTTCGAGCCAGACGCGCAAGCGCTGAGTCAGACGAGACGCCGGCGCCAACCAGTCGATCCGCGCGGTCATCCGCCCGCACCTGGCGAATCCGCCGCTCGTGGATTAATGGAGCGGCTGACCACAGCGTTTGTAGATAGGGCCAGAGCCGGCTTGAAGCTCGAGCTCAATCAGCAGGGTGTCATAGATAGATTGGCGACAGGCGACAGGCTCGTAGCCTGGTCAGAAAGCAGCAAGATCAATAGGGTGAACGGTGGCGGCAGGGAGTGGGCGTTGGTTCGTTTGGCGACTGCCAATTTACCCACTCCCCGACTGTCAACCCACTCTTTCCCCAGATTCCGCGAAGAGCCCTATTTTGGCGTATGGACGTGACGTCCATCACGTCACGGAGGGCTTAGTGAAACGCACTGTCACGTCGTATCTAAGCTTCACACTGAACAGACCTGATAGGAGTGAAATCATGCAGGCGCATGTGTTTGCGCTGTTGTCCGCCCTGCTGTTGGCAGGTTGCAACGGCACGCTGATCCCGCTTGCAGATCACTCGAAAGCCAAGGGTCTGATGCGGGTCAGTTCCGGCTTTCCCATGCCTTACTTTTTTCTGGGTAGTGCCGTGCAGTGGAACGAACACTACGCGGTTAGCGTTGCACATATTCCCTGGCTGCCAAACGTTGTGCATCGCTGCAGTACCGGGTGTGACTTGGTTTTCATCCACCACGAAGCGCAAGGCCCCGTGCCAAAGTGGCGGGCGGCGGTACCGGGCGAGACGGTCCGCACCGCAGGCGTCAGCCCGCTGCTGGTGATCGTGGAGGGGGAAGGGACGGCCAAACGCGCACTCATCCGGCCCAGCAGCAGCGACCCGACCGCGTATGCCGTCAACGATGCGCCCATCAGCCAAGGCATGTCCGGAGGGCCGGTGTATGGCGCCGACGGCGCAGCCGTGGGTGTGACTGTCGGCATGTTCAAGGCATTCGGCCCAATGCTCCCGGAGTTGGAGAGCAGCAAGCGCCTCAGCCTGTACGTACCCTACGACGTGGTGGAGCGTGAATGGCGGCTGTTCAACAAGCAGCTGCGTGGCCCTGGTGTACCGCTGTTCTCATTGAGCACCCCGCCACCCCCAACACGAGCCGAGTAAGCCCGCCACAACGGACTGTGTGAAAACTCCCGCTCGGCCTGAAGGCTAACGTTGCTACGCGAAGTCTTCAGGTATTTCATGAGCTGATCTCGCTCATAACGAGCGAGAACGTGCCAAAGATGACCATTGATTGTTCAGGGTTTGGCGCTCAATTGGTTTTCACACGATCTGACAAGGCGGCCTTCACACGCTGTTCAGAGCGGCTGCAGCTTCGCCTAGGCCAGCATCAGCCGCTTGCTGGCTTCGCTCTCGAACTTCACCTTGCACCTGCGACTTGTGCGTTGGGCGGTAGAGGATGTCCGTAATGGCGCGGTAGTTCTGCTCCAGGCGGATGGTCTGCGCATCCAGTAAGTCGCTGGCGAATACTGGATGTTCTCGATCCGTGCGCCGCGCCAGCCGTAAATGGACTGGTCGCCGTCGACGGTGAAGAACCATGACGACACGCTCATCATGCCGAGCACCGCAGAGCCTCAAGCCACCGTGGCCCTCTTGGACAACGGCAAGGAGGTCGGATACACCATGGCTGGATGACCATACGGCCTTTTGAGACAAATCTCGTATCGACGAACGTCCCTGGAACGAAAGAATCCGCGCCCCGAAACCCAGGCCTGCGGTATCGATAGACGCTTTCCTCGTCGTGGTTACCGCTGGTAGCCACACCGCGAGGACCGTCCATTGAGCAACAGCAACGCTAGCGTCCATATCCTTCATAACGGCACGACCCGGCTCATTGAGGCTCCCTCAGCCACGACTGCCGCCACGCCCTTGCAAGTAATGGCCCTGCCCGGCGCACTTTACCTGCTCGACACGGGCACCCAAGATGACTCTCTGCTCTCCCCCGAGCTGCAACGACGGGGCCAAGACCTCGCGCTGGGCATCAAACAGCCCTGGCTGGTCATTCAGGACTTCTTCAATACTCCCGGTACCTTGGCAGCACGCAGGCATGATGGCTCACTCCACATCTATGCCAGTGCCGATGCATTGGAGACGCGCCTGGATGACGGGGCAGCGATACAGCTATCGCCGAGTCCGGAGCCAATCGCTACGGCACTGTTGTCTGCCGCCCCCTTCGCCCATGTTCCGCGCCCCACCCTGCTCAACATTCTTGACGATGTCGGTACGATCCAGGGCCCCGTCGCTCATCTTCAGGCAACCGATGACAACCGCCCAACGCTGCAGGGTACGGCTCGGCCTGGCGATCGCATTCTGATCAAGGATGGTGATCGCAAGCTGGGAGAAACCATCACTGACGACCAAGGCAACTGGAGCTTCACACCCCGCATTCCATTAGCCGAGGGCCGTCATGACCTAACCGTCCAGGCGCAGGATCCACTGGGCGATCTCAGTGCCCTTAGTGATATCCACAGTCTGATCGTTGATCGCACAGCCCCCAAGCGACCCAGCATCGACGATCTCTACGACGACCAGGGGCAGGCCGTCGGGCCGATTCCTCAAGGCGGGACTACCGATGACACCCGTCCGAAGATCTCCGGTGCCGCTGAGCCCCTGACCACAGTAGTCGTGTTCGACAGCGGTCAGGAAGTGGGGCGCACCCAGGCGCTGGCAGATGGTTCATGGGGTCTGACGCCATCCAGCCCCCTCACACCAGGGGCCCACAGCCTGACAGCCCTTGCCATTGACCAGGCCGGCAACGCCAGCCAACCCTCCGACGCTTTCGAGTTGCAGGTTCTATCTGCCCAGCTACCTGCCGCCCCCAGCATCGACGAACTTCAGGATACAGCTGGGCGCGTGACCGGCAGTATTCCCCGTGACGGCTTGACCGATGATCCTCGTCCGGTAGTACGCGGCAGCGCAACAGCTGGGCTGAAGGTCACCGTCTACGCCAACGGCAAAGCCATCGGCAGCACCTTCGCCGACCAAAGCGGCCAATGGTCCATAACCCCTCCTGCCGCCCTTGAGAACGGGGCGATCACGTTGACGGCTGTGGCTCAGAGCGAGGCGGGGAATTTCAGCCGTGAAAGCCTCCCCTATGGGTTCAAACTGACCGCCGGACTGCCGGACACCCCGCAACTGCTGGAAATTCGTGATGACGTCGGTCTGGACCATGGCCCCATTGCCGATCAGCAGGCCACCGACGACGCCCGGCCAACCTTCATCGGCAAGGCTGTCGCTGGCCAGCGCATCCTGATTGATGACCAAGGACAATTGGTGGGCGAAACCTGCGTGGACAGCCGGGGCAACTGGCGCTTTACGCCAAAATCCAACCTGGCTGAGGGTGAACACAGTTTCACCATAATGGCCATGGATGCCGCTGGAGCCACCAGCGTCGCAACACCGCCGCACCGCTTGTCGATCGACACCTCCTCACCCGCCCGCCCACAGGTAACCGATCTTCAAGACGACCAAGGCGACCTGACCGGCAGTATTGCGCTCAACGGTGTAACCGACGATAGGCAACCCCTTCTTACCGGGACCGGCGAACCCCATGCCACGGTCCGCGTCTATGACAACGGCCGTGAGATCGGCCGGACCACCATTGATGCAAATGGCAAGTGGGCTTTCGAACCGACCCGGCCACTGGAACTGGGCGAGCACATTCTTTCCGCCCGGGTCTTCGACCAAGCCGGCAACGCCAGCGCATTGTCCGACCTGCTGCCGTTCACCGTGCTGCCCGGCGGCCGACCGCAGGCACCGACCATAACCAGCGTGGTCGATGACCAGGGCAGCATCGTCGGCCCGGTCGGGCAGGGCGGCGAGACCGACGATACACTGCCGCTGGTCCGCGGGATCGCCGAGCCCAACATGGTCATCACGCTCTACGCCAATGGTAGGGAGGTGGGACGAACCACCTCTAATACCAGTGGCCAATGGTCACTGGAGCCAAACAGCCCTTTGCCCGAAGGCACCATCGTCTTCACGGCCCAGGCCACCAGTCCAGCCGGCAATACCAGTACCCAGAGCAACGGCTACTCGATCATCATCGACATCACCGCCCCGGCCTTGCCTGAACTCTTGGACGTCATCGATGACGTCGGGTCAATCCAAGGCTCTGTACCTCACCTGGGCACCACTGACGACACCCTGCCCACCTTGGTCGGTTCAGGCCAGCCGGGTGCTCGGGTCCTGATCCGAGACAACGGCAAACCCCTTGGTGAGGCCACGGTCGATGCACTTGGAAACTGGCAGTTCATCCCCCCCTATCGACTGCCAGAAGGCACGCACACCTTCACCATCCTGGCGGTTGACGCGGCGGGTAATCGTAGCCAGGAGTCCCCTCCTCGCACACTCATCGTCGACACCACCGCGCCGGATCGCCCCGTCATCCTTTCGGTTTTGGACGACCAAGGTGATGTCACTGGCCCGGTGCTACCCGGTGGCATCACAGACGATGCGCAACCGCTGATCAGTGGCACTGCCGAGGCCGGCACAACCCTTGTGCTCTACGACAACGGCATTGAGATCGGTCGCACCCTTGTGGAAAGCGACGGAACCTGGCTTTTCGAGCCTTCCCGTCCGCTGAGCACTGGCGCGCACAGCCTGACCGCACGCACCATGGATGCCGCTGGCAATACCAGTACAGCCTCTCTCCCCCATGGGTTCACCCTCGTTACAGGTGGCCGCCCGCTTGCGCCCACCATTGACGACCTGCTCGACGACCAGGGCGACCTAACCGGCTCCATTCCCGCAGGCGGCGTCACTGACGACGCCCAACCTCGGGTAAACGGGCGCGGCCAACCTAACACCACGCTCGTGCTGTTCGACAACGGCCGCGAGATCGGTCGCACCACGGTCGAAACCAACGGCTCCTGGACATTCGAACCCACGTCACCCCTAACCATCGGAGCACATGCGTTCAAGGCACAAGTCATTGATGGTGCCGGCAACGCCAGCCCTTGGTCGCAGGACTATACCTTCACCCTGGTAGCTACCGGACAGCCCAATGCACCGACTATCGAGGGGGTTTACGACGACCAGGGCAGCATCACAGGCAATGTCCCGCGTGGCGGCGTTACAGATGATGCCCAGCCGAAACTCAATGGTAAGGCTCCCGCCCACAGCACCGTCACGGTCAAGGCGAATGGCCAGGTCATCGGTACCACCACAGCAGATGCCGGCGGCATCTGGCTGCTGGTCCCGTCGACTCCGCTGGCTGACGGCCCCCAGACACTGACCGCACAAAGCACCAACACTGCTGGCAATACGAGTGCAGTGAGCGCGGATTACGTGATCGTCATCGACACAATCGCTCCCGACACCCCTTCGCTGCAGGCGGTGGTCGATGACGTCGGACCTCTCCAGGGGCCGATTCCCCACCTAGGCATCACGGATGACAACCGCCCTACGCTAACGGGCAACGGCCAACCGGGTGATCGAATCCTTATCAAGGACAACGGCCAGGTGATCGGGGAGGTGACCGTCAACAGCAATGGCGGTTGGCAATATGTTCCATCGAAAGCGTTGATTGATGGTCAGCACGACTTTGTCCTGCAGGCAGTGGACACTGCCGGCAACCTCGGTATCGAGTCGAAGCCGCACACCATTCTCGTCGACACCCGCGCACCGGACCGCCCCGTTATAGAGCGCGTGTTCGACGATCAAGGCAGCATCACCGGCCCGATTGCCCAAGGCGGCATCACAGACGATGCCCGCCCCCTGATTTCCGGCACGGCAGAGCCCCTGTCTACGTTGGTGATCTATGACACTGACCGCGAAATCGCACGGACCCAGACGGATGCCAATGGACGCTGGTCCGTAGAACCCGCCCTGCCTTTGGCAGACGGCGAGCACAGGCTGAGTGCCATCGCGATCGATCAGGCCGGCAACGCAAGCTTACCCTCGGCCGACCATGTGTTCAGCGTGGATACCCTCGCCCCTGCACGCCCTGCTATTACACAGGTCTTCGACGACCAGGGCGATGTCACGGGCCCGCTCAACCCAGGCGATACCACCGACGACTCCCGACCGCTGATAAGAGGTACCGCCGAAGCCAACACCACGCTGGTGGTATTCGACAACGGCGTCGAGATCGGCAGGACCCGTGTCGATACCAACGGCCAGTGGACCTTCGAGCCTAGCCTGCCCATGCCCCTGGGCAGCCACAGCCTAAGCGCCCAATCGATCAGCGTGGCGGGCAACACCAGTCTGCCTTCCAATGCCTTCGCGTTCACCCTGGCCTCCTCCGGCCGCCCCAACACCCCCATCATCGAGAGCGTCTATGACGACCAGGGCAGCATCATCGGAAATGTCCCGCGTGGTGGCATCACCGATGATGCAAAACCTCTCATCCAAGGCAGCGCGACTGCTGGCGCAACTGTGCAAATCCTCATCAATGGTTTAGTGATTGGCAGTACTGTTGCTGGGACAGACGGCAAGTGGTCGTTCGAACCAGAACGTAATCTTGCTGAAGGCCTCAATATCATTACCTGCAAAACAATTTCCACAGCCGGAAACAGTAGCAGCGAGAGCATTCGCTACCCCATCGAGGTAGATACCACAGCACCAAAGCCAGCACTCCAGAAACTAATGGACGATGTAGGCACCGTGCAGGGTGAGATTACCTCTGGCACGGTCACAGACGACAACCTCCCTACCTTTGTGGGCACAGCCGAGCCATACGCCACGGTTATCGTCTATGACAATGGCCTGGAGTTAGGGCGTACCCTTGTCTCAACAAACGGCACTTGGTCATTCACCCCGCCACATCCATTGAAGGATGGCTCACACTCATTCAGTACGGAAGTGAACGATATCGCCGGCAATAGCAGCGGAGAAAGCAAACCCGTTAACTTTGTAGTGGACACGTATCACCCGGCGGCAATAGCACGCATTGACAGCATGACCAAGGATAGCGGGACAAATAACCGTGACTTCCGCACAAACGACGGAACAGCAGGGCGACTGATCAGTGGCACCATCCAGGGCAAGCTGGGTAATGGCGACCAGGTACAAGTCTCGGTCAACGACGGTGTTACGTGGCAGAACGCGATTGTAGAAGCGGATGGTCGCTGGTACCTGTCGGACCAAAGTACTCACACTCAAGACTGGAGCATGCAGACACGTGTTGTAAGTACTGACGGGCGCTCCGGTGACACACTCTCGCAAACGGTTGTTCTCGATACTCAGGTTCCACCGCCCACTTCGACTCAGTGGGCAGACGGTAAGTTGACCGTGACATTCGAAGGCTCTCAGTTCCGATCTGGTTCTCTAGTAGAGGCCCTAATTGATGGGGTGAAAATTAGCCACATATTGAGTCTCGATGAAATCGCAGCGGGCCGAGTTAGCCTGCCCTATTCCAGCAATGGCCAGCCTCCGGCTGAGTATGGCGCTGCGATGGTGGATGAGGCTGGGAATATCTCGCGAACTCTTTTTAGCGCACACGCTTGGGCGATTAACCCCAGCTCTGAAATAGGAATGGAGTACGCAGAAACCAGGCTGACTAAGCAAGGGAAAGTCTATGATGCGGGTGCTTACACCATCACTTGCGCAACAGACATTGAGAGTCATAATTGGCAAGGTGTTTTTGGCGAATACACTTTGATGAGGAGGGAGCCGACCAAATTTATGAAAGGCGGCTTCATCGGCGTAACAAACGCACTAGACTTTGAGCTGAAAGCAGGCCATTCCAAACACTTCGCTGCCACCCTTGGAGACGGCTTTTTCGATTATAGCTATTGGCAGCATGATAATTTAGTTACAGCAAAACAACGCTACGCCGGATTCGTGCATTTCACTTTTTATGACGAGAGTGGCAATGCCGTCTATTTCAAATCCTACCAGTACACTGGCGACCCTCGGGAGAGCCGACTGAAGGATATCGATATCCAGCTTCCACCAGGCGTTGAATTTAAAAAGGTTCGCGTCGAAGTCTTACCTGAAAAAATGCCTGTGGAACAACTACGCGGCTTCATCGCGCTAGACAATATTCAAATGGACATGGGTGGAGCTACAGCTGACCAGGTCAGGCAGGCTCTTTATGAGCAGGATTTCGACGCATTCACGGCATTGGGAAGCGTGCAGGCTTTCAGTGGCGCTATAGATATGGGGGGGTTCGTTCTAAATTCAGATAAACTTAGACATGGTTTACCGCAGTTGCAGTCTCCACAAGGCGTAATCGCTGCGGAGGATTTCAACAGGTACCCATCCTTCCAACTGAGTTCCCCTATCCAGGGCTCTGCTCTAGTTATCACCGACCATGTTTCATTGTTCATGAAGGCGGGCTCGGCCAGCGAATTCTATTGCAAGCTCGGCGACCTCACCACCAACTGGGTACCTTCAGGGCCGGCAGGTTGGAGTGGCTACTCTAAGGAAAAGATACACCTGACATTCTATTACAAAGAGAAGATGGTCTATTTTTACTCTGCGAATTCCGTATCAGAGACCAATGTCTCCTCAGGCCCATTCACCAAAGATGTAGCCATAAAGCTGCCTGAGGGGCTTAAGTACGACCGGATCGACTTCGATGCCATTGGTTCAGACGTTCGCGATACCAAAGTGTCAATCTGGATTGACAATCTCAAACTCGGAGGCCTCGACGAAAGTGCTATCAACGCCTCCAGCTCAGGCGTAAGCAGCACTCTGATAGGCCAGCCGGCAGAACAGACCATCACGGCCCCCGGACATTACTACGGGACGGATGAGAGTAACGTATTCAAGGTAGAAAACACCGGCATCCTAAGCTCGACAAAGTCGAGCCTGGCAGGCCTTGGTGGAGTCGACACCTTGATGGTGACAGGTAGCTGGCAGACCTTGGACTTGACGCGGCTCAAAGGCAAGATCAGCTCAATCGAGGTAATTGACATCAATGGCAAGGGGAGCAACACCCTCAACCTTTCAGTAGAGGACGTTCTCAACCATGGGCAGACCGACCTGTTCCACAAGAGCAATACGGTACAGATGATGGTCAACGGCGACGCGGATGATGTTGTTACTCTCCAGGGACTCAGTACAGGTGAAGACTCGGGCCACTGGCAAACGCAGGGCCGTCTGACCGTATCTGGCATCGGCTATCAGATCTGGCAACACGACACGCTGAATGCTGAACTGCTAGTACAGATGGGCGTAACGACCGAGCTGAGATGACTGGCAGGCATCAGGACACGTAACTTACGGGAATCTTTGAGTTCGCCAAGCTACGATGCCTCTCAACCACCTATGAGCCAGGATGGAGGGAGGTGATCCGTAAACGGATCGCCTCCCTGTAGGCTGAATTTAAAAAGGTTTGAACGGAATCGCCCCAGGTTTAGTGGAGGCTGTTTCGTTTGAGTCAGGTTGCCATGGGCTGAACTGTTGATTGCTGGTGGAAGTTTGCCTCAGCCTCTGCAGACGGGATATCGCCGAGCCGGTGGTGGTTGTGCCAGTGCCCCCATTTCAAGGTTGCTATTTCAACAGCTTCACGGCTCATCCACGACTGGCGGTAAATCAGCTCGGCCTTATACAGACCGTTGATGCACTCGGCCAAGGCGTTGTCGTAGCTGTCGCCTTTGCTGCCAACCGAAGGCTCGAGGCCGGCCTCTGCCAGCCGCTCGGTATAGCA
This sequence comes from Pseudomonas sp. ENNP23, assembly GCF_001728945.1. NCBI lineage: Bacteria > Pseudomonadati > Pseudomonadota > Gammaproteobacteria > Pseudomonadales > Pseudomonadaceae > Pseudomonas > Pseudomonas sp. ENNP23. The sequence continues at coordinate 4,004 of NZ_LYSP01000029.1, read as the reverse complement.
ATCGTGCCCCGTTGTTCTTGCCCAAGCTGCTTCCAGACCTTCACCGCGCCATAGCGCTGCATGTTGGTGTCTCATATGCGGTGGATTGCCAGGATCAACGCGTCATCGCACCGAGCACGACAACGGAGCAGTTCCGGGTTGCGCCGTTGCGTCGCGTGCCGGCGGTAACCGGACGGGGCGATCTGCAAGACACGGCAGATCGACTCGATCCCGAGACGATCACGATGCTGATCGTCAAATGCCCTCAGGACTTGGTGCGGCGGTCTACACCCTGGCCAGGCGCAGAATCTCGTTGGCTTTGCGCAACTCGTGGTTCTCACGCTCCAGCGCCTTGATGCGTTCGCGCTCTTCGGTGGTTGGCCCAGGACGCTGACCGGCATCAGTCTGGTGGCGACGAATCCAGCCATGCAGGGTTTGCGCTGCACAGCCAATCTTCGGGGGCAATGGCCTCTACAGTCGCCCACTCGGTGGGACAGTCGTTCAGGTATTCCAGAACCATGCGCACGGCACATTCAGGGACTTCGGGGAAGTAAGTCGTAGACTTACTCATAGCCTCATCTTTTCGAGAGTTGAAGCCGCCACGAAACCCGGGGCGATTCAGCTCGGGGCGCGGATTCTTACCTTCGGGTATCGCTTGTCGGTACGAGCTTTTTCCAAAAAATTGGAGTGAGGGGCCAGAGCCCGGCTTGGTACCGGGCTCTGGCGGGGTAGCGGGTCAGGGGTTAGCGTGCGCCTGGCTGACGTCCACGCGAACCATTACTCGGCGGTTGGGAGCATTGCAGCGAATTTGTTCATCACGGTTGCCATGGCAATCGGCTACTACCAGCTCTGTGCTGCCCATGCTGGCGGTCTCCAGTACGTGTTCTGGAATACCACCATCTATCAGGAACTGGCGGACGGTTTGTGCGCGGCGTAGGCCCAAGGCGAGGTTGGTTTCAGCACGTCCGATGGGGTCGGTGTGGCCGACCACAAGGATGCGCCGTAGATTGGCGTGCTCACGGTGCAATGCGGCAATCAGTTCACTGATGGCCTTGCGTCCTGCTCCGGTTATGTCCTTGCGCTCCGACTTGCCGAAAGCGAACAACACATCACTGGGGAGGTCGTAGTCCTTGTAAACGGGGGTAGGGGACGGCGTTGCGACGGGAACGGTCTCGACACAGGCTTGCACGTTAGAGGCGCGTGAAAGCAAATGGGCTTGCCGGCGTGTTTTCGTCAACTGCGTTTCGGCTTCTTCGCGCGAAAGGGGGACGGGGCGGCCGGAGGCCAGTTCGGCTTGCATGAAGTAGGTTCTGCCTCCTTCCAGATTGAGCTCGAAGGGGGTATCTGCTTTGCCTCTGTAGGTAGGAGCTTCGTTGAGAAACGCGCCAAGGGTGTGCTGCCCAGGGTTCAGGCAGAAGCGTGTGTAACCACCGTTCAGAAGACTGGTATGCAGTTCGCCATCGACATACAGAAGGGCGCCGTCGGGGCTGCTTTGTTCCGTATCGAGGCGGTAGTAGATGACCTGTGCCTGGCTTCGGCTGGGCTCAGGCATTGGGCTGTAGGGCTCCTCAAAAGCCTGTTCGGAAAGAGCCGCTGGTGCAGTAGCTGCATAGCCGAGCGCTGCGAGAAGCGCGATTGCAGGGATCGTGTGCTTGAGGGTGCGCATGGGGTCTCCGCGGGCCCCCGAAGGGGCCCGTTTTGTTGAAGGGATGGACGCGACTGCACTTATGCCAGGTGCTGTTGCTGGTTGGCTTCCAGTTGTTCCAGAAGCTGGATGTCCAGTGGGCTGTGGGTCCAGAGCAGAGTGTTGGCTTCCGCGGGTTCCGCCGGCTGCGAGGCAAGGGGTGTGATGTCCTGGATGGCCGGCGAGGGTTGGAACAGCTCCGTACCGTGTTGGCTTAGCACGTCGTCCAAGAGCAATGCACTGCGGCTCGTCAGGGCCATGATCGCTTCGGCCTCAGGCAGCGCTGCATTGTCTGTTTCGGCTGCCATCCGTCCTCCGTTCAGCGACGAGGTTTCGACGATGATGCGGTAGTCTTCGGAAACCTTGCCCATTGCCCCCACTTCGCTCATGGCTTGGAAGGTGATGATGTGCAGACCGTCGGAGAGTGGCTTGTCGAAGGCATAGCGCCATTCACCTTGCGGGCTCACCTTCACTTCCGCGATGACCGTGCCGTCCACGTTGATGAAGATGCTGTCCCCTTCACGGCCACGGCCGACGATCAGTGGCATCGCATCGTCGGTGGTCTCTCCATAGCCCAGCTCACCTTGTTTTGGGCCGACGTCATCGTAGATTTCTGCCGACGGTGCCGAAGGAACCGTGGTGTCGATATAGATGATGTAGGAGTCGCTCATCTCACTGAAGTTACCGGCTGGTGTGAACGATCGGGCAGACAGGTTGTGGTAGGTGCCGATGCTGCGTAGATCCAGCTCAAGCTCCCAGTGTCCGTTCTGATCGGCAAACACTTCACCTACGAGAGTGAAGAGTGAATACAGCTTCACCAACGTGCCGGGCTGTGCTGTGCCGTACACCAATGGATGCGTGTCATCGGTCAGACCCTCGTGTGGCACGCTTCCAATGATGCGACCCTGGTCGTCGTAAACCCCCTCGATCACCGGTTTGCCGGGAATACCCGCCTCCACTTTGGTGAATTCTCGGGGCAAAGAGGCTTGGCTAGTGTTGCCTGCCTTGTCTGTTGCTGTGACGGTCAGCGACTGCGCGCCTAGTTCCAGGGGTACGGACACGAACAGGCGCCAGAAACCGCTGGCATCCGCCTTGCTCTGACCGACCACGTTACCGAGGGCGTTGTACATGGTGATGGTTGAGAACGGTTCGGCCGAGCCAGTGGCGATCGGAACCTCTTCATCACTGACGCCACCCTGAGGGATTTCGCCCACGATGTGGCCGCTGTTGTCCTGCAGAGTAAGGATTACAGGAGGCTGAGGGGGCGTGAGGTCAACGAAGATGGTTTCGTCATCCACCATCCATCCCGATTCCCGTCCGTTGGCCGTGATGGCCTTGGCGTTGAAGTCATGCCGACCTTCGGACAGCGGTGTCGAGGGCGTAAAGCTCCACCCTCCCTGATCGTCCACCCAGGTCTCGCCAATGACCGTACCGTTGTCCCGAACGATGACCCGGTCACCAGGTTGGCCAATGCCCACCAGCGTTGGTGTCCGGTCGTCAGTGGTGGTGTTGTGGTAGACGGTTCCTTGCACCGTGCCGATGTCATCGACGATACGCTCCAGGTAGGGACGTTGCGGCGCCGAGAAGTCGAGTATGAGATCGAACGGGGCGCTCGGATCGCTGAGGTTGCCTGCTGTACTTTCAGCGCGAGCTGTCAGAGCTACCTGGCCCTCGTCAAGGTCGGCGCGATCGAAAGACCACTTACCGTCCGTACCGGCAATTGTGCTGCCGATGAGCTCGTTATTGGCGTAGACGTTGACCTTCACGCCTGGGGTCGCACTGCCTTGTATCAGAGGCGCCCAGTCATCGGTGATATCGCCCGGGTTCAGGTAGCCGATACGGGTGTCTTCATCGTCGTAGACACTGTCGATAGTAGGGGCACTGGGCTTGACCAGTGGCGCGACAGTGAAATGGAAGCCCGTGGAGGGGCCACTGACGTTACCGGCAGAGTCGATAGCCTGCGCCGTAAATACGTGAGGCCCTTGAGCCAGGGGGTGGTTGGGCTCCAGCGTCCAGTTGCCGGTGGCATCGGCGGTGGTGCGGCCGACTTCCTTGCCGTTGTCGTAGAGCACGACCGTGGCATTGGGTTCTGTCCAGATACCGGAGACGGTGGGTTTGTCGTCATCGGTGGTTTCGCCGGCGACGAGGTTGCCGGTCTTGCTGCCCTGATCGTCGTAGACCGAAGCGATATAGGGTGGTGTCGGCGGTGTGGTGTCGACGATGACGGTGATGGTGTCGGAGGGCGGGCTGGTGTTGCCGGCCGGGTCCTTCACCACGATGTCGATGTCATGCGGGCCTTCGGCCAGCGGCTGGTCAGGTGTCCAGGTCCAGTTGCCGTTGC